>JBOGHR010000111.1:0-7817 GCA_050744905.1 Acidimicrobiales bacterium | reverse complement strand
GAGGCGGCCCGATCGGGGGCACGAGCGCAGTCGAGCCAGCCTTGGCGACTTTGGTTCGCATCCTCGAGACGTGCTCGGGGCGCACCCCGAAGACCTCCGCCACCACCTTGCCGGCCACCCCGGCGTGAGTGAGGGCCACCATGGACAGGTTGCGCAAACCCCGGTCGGCCGAGTCGAAGCGGAACAGCACCTTGGGCCCGTAGGTGATCAGCGTGTCGCCGTCCGCGGCCCGACCACGCCCCAGCTCGTAGGGGGCTGGCATGCCCGCCAGCTGCGCTGTCCCGCCTGCCGTCTCCACCTCATGACACTACCAGATCTTGCGCTCCTTATGCAAGACCCGCCAACCAGAAACTCCCTGGTCAGAGCCACATTTCTGGCCTACTGCCGGAGGTCTGAGACTTCCTCTACGTCGATGTTCAGCGCACCAGGTCGCTGCTCGCCCAACTCGAGGACGGCGTCATCGAGCAGTACGTGAAGCGAACTGCATTGGACGACGCCAGCGAACTCGGCGCCAGCATCTTCGGCATCGGAGGCAAGGGCTCGTGGGCGACGCAGGAGAGCTTCGAGGAGTCGCGGTCCCTCAAGGATCTGACGTTCGTCGTCTTCGAGGACGCCGCAGATGCGCAGGGTCTCATCGTCAACGTCGAACCGTCCGGTGATCCGTCCGATTGGCAATCCGGAGCCGTCCACGGCCAACTGCGGGAAGGGGAGATCTTGCGTGTCACGGGTGACGTGCTGATCACCGATCCGGCCTACATCAGGGCCCGGTTCGAGTCGCTCGATGAGTTCATGACGGCCCTCATCGACATGCAGGTTCAGGGAGCCGTCGAGGCAGCCAAGGTGCTCAGTGCCGCCCACGTTGAGTCGCTGCAAGGCCAACTCCACAAGGCGAACGCCGGTCAGCGGAAGCAGATCGAACGGAAGATCAAGGCTGCCGAGGAGCAGATGGAGGCCGAGGCGCGGCGAGAAGTGGAAGCTCAACTCGGCGGGGCCGCCGGGCTGGATCAGATGCGGAGCGTCATGCAGGTCTTGGCATCCTTCCTCGGGGACGCGATAGCCGTTCGGCTCCTCTCTTGTGGCCTGGATCACCCGCAGATGGGCTTCGCTGGCTCGCTGCTGGCCCGTGATGAGTACCTCCAGCGTGAACGGGACGAACTGTTCTCTCGCTACGGATCGGTCCTGCGAGGCTGGACGACGGTCATGCAGGTCGCGCACGTCCCCGAGGAACATGAGACCACTGCTGCCATGGAGCTGGATCGGGCGTCCTTCGAGCAGCTTGCGTCTGGCCAGGCGATCAATCGGGCCGCGTTCGAGCGGACTGCGGCGCAACTCCTTCGGATGATGGAGTCGATGGGCGTTACCGAAGGTCCGAGGTGGCCAACCATCTCCGTCGTGCCGCTGGCGATCTACCGCGAGGTGCCGACGAGCGAGCTCGCCGACTCGGGCGGATGATGTCAGCCGCCGTTGTCTGCGACGCCATTCGCCGGCGTCGGCTGCTCGAACTCACTTACCGAGGTGAGGTGCGCCTCGTCGAGCCGTACTCGCACGGGGTGTCCCACGATGGCCGCCAGACCCTTGTGGCATACCAGAGGGCGGGTGGTAGCTCCACTGGTCAGGCGGAGGGCTGGAAGGCGTTCCACGTCGACGAGATGGACGACGTGACCGTCGTCGATGTGCCGTTCGTCGTCAACCAGCCGGGCTATCGGGAGGGCGGGTACTCCAAGAACCTGAGCGAGATCCACTGCTGCGTGTAGGTCCCCGTCGTCGTCACACCCCCCTGGCATGATGCAGGGCAGATCGCTCGTTCCGAACGAGCCACAGCCGGACCAGCCCAGGAGTCCAACAATGGGGGTGTCGACGGCTTCGGCCGAACATGTCCAACTTGCTCAACGCCTCAACGAGCTCCACCAGCTCCTGTACGCCCGTGGGGGCATCCGTCCCTCGAATGCGGCCGTCGAGGAACTGACGAAGCTGCTGCTCGTACGCATCGGCGCCCATCGACAGCCGACCTTGAAGGTCGGTCGTCACCGGCTGGCCGAACTGATCGACTCGGACACAGTTCGGGCGATGCCGGACACGCAGTTGCTCAAGGATGCATTCGCCGTCGTCAACTCGCTGCCGGAACTGGGCGGTCGGGTACCCGGGGACGGCATCCAGCCGGTGTGGCCGACAGACGAGCCTCTGCGGATCACGCGGCCCGATGTCCTCTCGGAGGCCCTAGCCATTCTCGCGACCATCCCTCTCGGTGCCGGCAACACCATCGATACCGTCGGCACTGCCTTCGACGTGTTCCTGCGTGGCAAGTACGAGCACGCTGGAGGCCTCGGCACCTATCTCACGCCGGACTCAGTTGTCAGGGCGATGGCACGGATTGGCTTCGACCTGATCGACCCGCTGCAAGGGGCCGCGGTAGTGGATGGGCCTGTCATGGGCGATCCCTGTTGTGGGAGCGGGAGGTTCCTCGTTGCGATGCTCGAGGAGGCGAGGTCTCGGGGACAGGCGGATGATGTCGCCGAGCTCGGCGACTCGACGTTCGGCGCCGATCAGTCATCGGCGTCGGTCGCCATGGCACGCGTCAACCTCCTCGCCTATGGACTGAGCCATCCCGAGGTCTTCACCGTCGACGACTCCATCGTCGACAGTTCGCTGGACCGGCTTCGTGGGCAGCTTCGGCTTATCCTCACGAATCCGCCCTTTGGCGACGGCAAGTACGACTCCCGGGAGGGCATCGCTCGGACGAGTGCTCGCCTTCCTGGCCTCGCTTCCAAGGCGCGCATCGACCCGGCGCTTGCGTTTGTTGCGAGGTGCATCGATCTGCTTGCGCCCGGCGGCGTTGCAGGGATCATCCTTCCCGACGGAGTGGCCGACGGGCCCCACATGCGAGAGCTGCTCTTGGGCGAGCCCCGGCTGGTAGATCCCGTCCGACTCGAGGGAGTCGTGAGCTTGCCAACCGCGACGTTTGCTCCGGCCGGAACGATGGCGAAGACGAGCATTGTTTTCCTACGCAGGGAAGCGGAGGATGGCGCGAGCCGGCGAGTCTTCCTGGCACGAGCTGATCACGTCGGCTTCTTGATGCGGAAGGGCGCCATTGCCGCCGATCCCGAGGGAGACGACCTTCCCGTCGTCGCGTCCGCCGTCGGCGCAGTATTGGGTGGGAGCGCCGTGCCGCAGGCGTCCCGCGGCAGAGTGCTCACGAGCGACCTCTCCTCTCTCGCATCGCTCGATGCTTCGTCGCTCGATGCAGCCGCCCTCGGAGCCCGAAACGCTCTTTCCAAGCAAGGCGGCCGCCCGTTCGAATCAATCCTCCGAGGCATCAAGAAACGCAGAGCGGAGTTGCGAAAGGACCTTCCGTTCGTCTCCGTGCTTCATGTCGACGAACTCGGGAACGTCGACTGGCTGCAGGCGAACACCTACCAGCCCACGACGCCAGGCATCGTGGCCCACGCCGGGCAGATCATCGTCTCGCTGCTCAACCCGGCGAAGTTCCGGGCAACCGTCGTGCCCGAAGCGCTTGCCGAGATCCATTGCTCCGCTGAGTTCGGCGTCTTCGAGCCCACGATAAGTCCGTATGCAGCCCTCGCATTGCTGCAGCATCCCTTGGTCCGCTCGCAGATCGCTCCGCTTGGCCGTGGGACTTCGAGTTCACGTCGGCGGATCGAGAGCCAAGACGTGCTGCGTCTCATCGCGCCACCGTTCGATGACGATTGGGTCGACAAGACGGGCCGTCAGGTCGCCGACGCGCTCGCGGCCGTAGCGGACGCAAGAACGAAGCTCACGACGGCGTACGGCTGGGGCCGGTAGATCAATCGTCGTCGCTGAGATCCTCGTCCGGCGGCTCCTCATCGTCCGCATCGGCGTCGACCTCGGCTTCCTCGACTCGGGTCTCGATCTCGAGGAGTCCGACGAGTGCTGCAACATCGTGCCCAGGGAGAAGCGCCTCCAGCGTCGGGATGTCAGGGAGAACATCGGCGGCGCTCGAAAGACGGCTCGGCCGCGACTTGTCGTACGGGAACCCGACACTCCGTCCCTGGACCGGCCTCACCTCGTCGGGCGGCGTCATCGACCACTCGACGTGGAACTCCTCCTGCTCGCCGAGCCCGTGGATCTGCGCCTCGAAGACCTTCACCTCACTGAAGTCGAGGTTCCCCAACTGGTTGACGACGAGGTCGTCGTCATATCCGACGGGAGGATGCAACTGGAGGTTGTACTTCCGGCCCTTGCGTGAATCGAGGAAGCGGTAGAGCACTTCACGCCACGCGCTGTCCTCCTGAGCGTCAAGGCACCACCCCCGGACGCGTAGCACCAGCGGCGCGGGCCCGGCCTCGTCCGGAACGAGCCGATCGAACAACAGGTAGAAGACGTTCGGGGACGAGAGGAAGCTCTCCGACTTCGTTTGACGATTCTTCTCCCGTCGCTGAGCGTCGTTGGCGAGCGTTCCGAGGTCGTGATTCCACCGAGGCCGATCGACCCCCGAGACGATCGCCGCGCTCTTGACCTCGGACTCGTCAAGGAGATCGAGGCCCTTGCCTTTGAACCCCTGCCCAGGCTCTGCGAGCAGGATCGATGCAACGTGCTGCGCGATGTAGCCCGTGTCGACCTGCGAGGACTGGCCCGTGAGCGCCGCCCACTTGAGGAGCACGCGCCACTGCACGACGAAGAAGTCGACGAACAGGTCCTCCAGCAGCCGAAGGCGGTCGGCCGTCGATAGCTGGCTGAGCAGCCCGCGACGGAACTCCGCGGCCCTTCGAAGCGCCGCCTCGACCTCCGGCTTCATGCGACCAGCCTGGCAGACCGCTCAACCCCACCGCCGGCCGACCGGTGCTCCAGGAACTGCCCACACAGTTTCACCGGACGGTGATCCCCCGTCGGCCGTGAGGTTCCCGGGGCCGGCGGGGTCACGCTCGGGTCCGCCCCGACCGTGGCCGGGAGCGTGCGAATGGCCGGGTCCGTCGTCCCGTGTCGCTGCGAGTATGACGCCGTGGCTGCCGATCGCCCTCCGCTGCTGATGCGCCCCGTTCATGGCTGGTTCTTCTTCTGGGAGCAGGTCATTCCGTCGCTGTACCGCGTCGTTGCCGTTGCGGTGGCCGCGGCGATCTCAGCCGTGCTCTTGGTGCTCGCCGGCGCGCCCTGGTGGCTGGCGGTGCCGGTCGGCGCGGCACTGTGGGTCGGCCTCGCCATCGTGCAGGAGCACGACGAACGGGTTCCTCGGCCGGTCGACGAGGTGTTCGTGCGGGCCGTGAGAGAACGAGTTGAGCCGGTCCTGGCGGCGGAAGGGTTCACCTTCAACTCGGCCGCGGGCGGGCGGCGGGCTCGCCGGGACACCACCGATGTCGTCCTCTACGAGGCTGAGCCTGGCCGGCACCCATCGCTGGGGGAGGGCGACAGCCCATGCCTCGACCTGTGGATCCGCCGAGATGTCCGTGCCGGCACGATGGAGGTCTCTGTCGGCTGGCAGGAACTTGAAGCTTTGGTCGAGGGCGCCCCCGAGTTGGCGGCTCGCGTGATGCGGGCGATCGACCCCATCGACGACGCCGAGACCCTGGCTCGGGCCCTCTCACTGGCCTTCGGGCAGCGCTGAACGAAGAAATAGCGCGCCCCGGCGCGAGACTTTTCGGCTCCCAGGGGCCTAGTGATGCGTGGAGAGCGTCACGTGGCAGCACCCCGAACCGGGGCTGGCCCGATGATGAGCGTCGACCCGCTCGGGCGGGAAGGCGCTGCGGCGTACTACCTGGAGGTCATCGCCGGGGGCGTCGAGGACTACTACCTGGCCCCGGGGGAGGCACCTGGGCGGTGGCTGGGGCCGGCGGCGGAAGCGCTTGGGCTGCGGGGGGCGGTGCGGCCGGAGGATCTGGAGTCGTTGCTCGCCGGCAACGATCCCCGCACCGGCGCCCATGTGGCGACGTGGCTGACCAGGCCGGGCTATGACCTGACCCTGTCGGCGCCGAAGTCCGTGTCGCTGCTGTGGGGACTGGGTGACGACCGTGTCGCCGCGGTGGTCCGTGAGGCGCATGACGAGGCGGTCGATGCGGCGATGGGCTACCTGGACCGTGAGGGCTGCACGGTGCGGCGGGGCCGGGGTGGTCGGTTGCGGTTCGACGGGGACGGGTTGATCGCCGCGGCGTTCCGGCACCGGACGAGCCGTGAGGGTGACCCGCAGCTGCACACGCACGTGCTGGTGGCCAACATGACCCGCGGGCCGGACGGGGAGTGGAGCTCGCCGTTCGGCACAATCCTGTTCCGGCACGCCCGTGCCGCGGGCTGCATCTACCAGGGCGTGCTGCGCCGGCGGCTCGTCGAGCACCTCGGGGTGCGGTTCGGTCCGGTGACGAAGGGCTACGCCGAGGTCGTCGGCATCGACCGGGATGCGCGGCGGGCGTTCAGCCGCCGTCGGGTCGCCATCGAGAAGGCCATGGTCGAGCATGGCGTCCGGTCGAAGCGGGGCGCCCAGATCGCCACCTTGGACACGAGGCCGGACAAGCCCGAGGCGATGACCGAGGAGGCGCTCCGTGCCGCTTGGGCCGAGCGGGCCGACGAGATCGGCCTGGATGTGCGCCGGGTCCTCGGCCGTCCCGGCCCGGTGCCTGCGATGTCGGGAACTGACGAGCACCTGGCGACGGTGCTCACCGAGCGGAACGCGAGCTTCGAGCGGCGCCGTGTCGTGGAAGCGGTGGCGGAGTCGTCGCCGAACGGGCTCCTGCTCGAGGAGGTCCTCGACCGCGTGGACGGGTTCCTGGCGGGGGAGCAGGCCATCTCGCTGCCGACAGGGCGGTGGACGACGCCGGAGATGCTGGCCATCGAGACCGAGGCCCTCGACCTCGCGCAGCGCCAGCGCCCGGTGCCGGCACCCTCGGCGGTCCTGGTTGCCGATGCCGTCGCCGCGAGGCCATCCCTCAGCGGCGAGCAGCGTCGCGCGGTGCGGCACCTCACGAGCGGTGCGCCGGTGAGCTTGGTCGTCGGGCACGCCGGCGCCGGCAAGACGTTCGCGCTCGACGCCGCCCGCAGCGCCTGGCAGGCCAGCGGCCACTCCGTCGTCGGCTGCTCCCTGTCGGCCCGGGCGGCCAGGAACCTCGAGGCCAGCGCGGGCATCCCCTCGGACACGGCCGACAAGCTCCTCGGCGACCTGGACGCCGGCCGCAGAGCGCTCGACGCCAGCAGCGTCGTGGTCGTCGACGAGGCAGGGATGCTGGGCAGCCGGCGGCTCGTCCGGCTGCTGCGCCACACCGCCGCAGCCGGCGGGAAGCTCGTGCTTGTCGGTGACCCGAAGCAGCTGCCGGAGATCGACGCCGGTGGCCTGTTCGCCGCCCTCGCCCGTACCTGTGGGCACGTTGTGCTCACCGAGAACCGCCGACAGCACGACCGGCGTGAGCGCCGCGCCGCCCGGGAGCTGCGCAGCCGCGACGTGGACAAGGCGCTGCTCAGCTTGAGCCGGGCCGGCCGGCTCAGCACCGACGACAACGCCGACGCCCTGCGCGACCGGCTCGTGCACGACTGGCACCTCGAGACGAGGGACGGCGCCGACGCCGTGATGCTCGCCATCCACCGCAGCGACGTTGCCGACCTCAACGCCCGCGCCCGAGCACGCCTCGCAGCGGCCGGCCAGCTCGGCCAGGTCCTTCTCACGATCGGCGATGACCAGTTCGCCGTCGGCGACCGGGTCATGGCGCTGCGCAACGACCGGCGGCTCGGGCTGCTAACCTCGATCCTCGGGACCAGTATCGAGGCTCCCAGTCAGACCCGTTGAGCCGGTAGGCGAGGCGAGAAGCCTTCAAACCACTGGGTTCTGACGACCAGCGAGTCGCCTGGTATAGGGGATCTAG
>JBOGHR010000110.1:0-3694 GCA_050744905.1 Acidimicrobiales bacterium | reverse complement strand
GCCTGGCGGCCGCCGCCGGGAGGAGGTCGGGGGTCCACTCCCAGGCCGTGCGGTAGTGCCGGGCCATGATCGCCAGGCGCACGGCCGCCGGCTCCCAGTCCTTGAGCAGGTCGCTCACGAAGACCAGGTTGCCGAGCGACTTCGACATCTTGGTCCCCCCCAGGCCGACCATGCCCACGTGCATCCAGTGGCGGACGAACGGCTGGCCGGTGGCCGCCTCCGACTGGGCGGCCTCGCACTCGTGGTGGGGGAAGATGAGGTCGGTGCCCCCGCCGTGCAGGTCGATGGTGGGCCCCAGCTCCCGCATGGCGAGGGCCGAGCACTCGACGTGCCACCCGGGCCGCCCCCGCCCCCAGCGCGAGTCCCACGCCGGCTCGTCGGGCGCCGACGGCTGCCACAGCACGAAGTCGAGCGGGTCCCGCTTGGCCGGGTCGTCGGGATGGCCGCCCCGCTCGGCGGACAGCTCCAGCATCTCGGCCCGGGAGTAGTGGCCCAGCCGGCCGAAGCCGGCGAAGGTGGCGACGCTGAAGTACACCGCCCCCTCCGCCCGGTAGGCGTGGCCGGCGTCGAGGAGCCGTTCCACGATCCGCAGGATGTCGGGGATGGCCGACGTGGCGCGCGGCTCGCTGTGGACGGGCAGCAGCCCGAGGGCGTCCATGGTGGCGTCGAAGCGGGCCATCTCCTCGGCCGCCAGGTCCAGGTAGTGCACGCCCAGCTCCCGGGCCCGGCGCAGGATGTCGTCGTCGACGTCGGTGACGTTGCGCACGCAGCGGGTCTCGTGGCCCAGGTCCCGCAGGCGGCGCTGGAGCACGTCGTAGGCCAGGTAGGTGGCGGCGTGGCCGACGTGGGCGGCGTCGTAGGGGGTGATGCCGCAGGTGTACATGGTGACGACCGGGCCGGGCCGGAACGGGACCACGCCCCGGCGAGCGGTGTCGTACAGCCTCACCGGTCCAGGTCGATCCCCGTCAGGCGCAGCGCCGCCCGGGTCTTGTAGCGGACGTTGAGCTGGAGGAGCACGGCGGTGATGGCCTCGATGGGCGCCGCGTTCGACAGCGACCCGGCGTTGAGCGGCCGCAGGTCGGGGATGAGCTCGACCAGCCTCGCCGTCGCCTCGTAGGCCGCCTCGTGGTCCGAGCAGATCAGCACGTCGCTCTCGATGGGATCGTCGAGCGAGGCGAGTGCCTTGGCCGGCAGGTGGTGGAAGGCGGCGGCGACCAGCGAGGCGGGGACCGCGCTCTGCACGTGGGCGGCCACCGAGCCCCGGGGCGGCACGAGCGGCTCGAACTCGCCGTGGCCCATGCGGGTGAGGGCGTTGGCCATGGAGATCACGACCTTGCCGTCGAGCTGCGGCGCCACCGAGTGGGCGGTGGCGGCGGCCGCCTCCCAGGGCGTGGCGACGACCACGATCTCGGCCTCGGCGGCGACGCCGTTGTCGGCCGGCGACAGCGACAGCCCCCGGTCCGGCCAGCGCTCGAGGAGCGCCGCGCACGTCTCCTGGGCGCGCTCTTTGGACCGCGACCCGACCACGACGTCGATCCCCACCGACGCCAGCCGCACGGCGAGGCCGCTCCCCGCCGGCCCGGTGGCGCCCAGTATCCCGACTTCCATCCGGCCGACGTTAGGGCCTGCGAGTGAACTGCGTGAGCGGAGAGGCGACGTCGGTCTGGCTGGTCCCCTGTGGGGAGTCGTCGTGAGAGTTGGCATCGGGGCTGTCCGGGAGCAGGCCGACGTCGCCTCTTCCGAGCGGGTGGCTCACTCGCAGGCCCTACCGGTCCCGCCCCGGCGGGCCCTACTCGCCGTAGGTCCAGTCGGGGTTCTTGCGGGCGTGGCGGCGGTCGTAGACGACGGTGCCGTCCACCAGGTCGTCGACCTTGGGGACGACGTGCTCGCGCGGCGGCAGCCGGCAGAACCCGGCCAGGTGGTCGGCGAAGTCCTCGGGGAAGGTCTCCAGGATGCTGGAGACCAGCAGCTGCTCCTCGGTGCCCAGGTAGCAGCGGTTGGCGTCGGTGACGGTGCGGAGGCGGGCGCCGATCACCTCGACGTCGGCGTCGCCGCCCCGGCCGGCGCGCAGGCGCTCCAGCGCCTCGGTGATGTCCCCTGAACCCCGCTTGCACGGGGGGCACTGGCCGCACGACTCCACCCACAGGAACCGGGACAGCACGGCGGCCACGTCCACCATGCAGGCGGTGTCGTCGTAGACGGCGAAGCCGGCGGCCCCGAGCCCGCTGCCGGCGGCCTGCATGTCCTCGTAGGTCAGCGGGGTGGCCAGGTTGCGGGCGGGGATCACGCGGTTGCCCACGCCCGAGAAGGCCGCCTTGAACGACCGGCCGGGCAGCAGCCCTCCCGCCAGCTCCACGAGCTCGGCCATGGGAGTGCCCATCTCGACCTCGTAGACGCCGGGCCGGCCGACGTCGCCCACCGCCGTGCACACGATCGTCCCCGGCGAGCGGTCGGTGCCCATGCGCCGGAACCACTCCGGGCCCCTGGCCAGGATGTGGGGCACGTTGGCCAGGGTCTCCACGTTGTTCACCAGCGTGGGGTTGGGCTCGGGGCCGGCGGCCGGCGGGGTGGCGGGCGGGTGCGCCTCCCACCCGAGCTGGGGGCCGGTGGCGAACAGCCCGTGCTGGAAGGGCGGGAGCAGGCGCGGGAGCGGGTCGTGGCCCTCGATGACCTCCAGCAGCGCCTTCTCCTCGCCGAACAGGTACTCGTCGGGCCCGGCCACCACGGTGACGGCGAGGTCGCCGAGCAGGCCGGCGCCCTCCATGGCGGCCACCGCCCCGACCAGGGCGGCGTGCTCGCGCTCGAAGCGGGCCTTGACCGCCAGGTAGGCCTCGTCGGCGCCCACCGCCAGGGCGGCGATGGCCAGGCCCTCGACGACCTGCCACGGGTTGGCCCGGAGCAGGGCGCGGTCCTTGAAGGTGGCCGGCTCGCCCTCCGCCGCGTTGCACACGGCGTACCGGCGGGACCCGGCCGCCTCCCGCACCGACGCCCACTTGGTGCCGGTCGGGAACCCGGCGCCACCCCGCCCCCGCAGCCGGGACAGCGACACCTCCTTGATCGTCTGCTCCGGCCCCAGCCGCCGGGCCCGGGCCAGCCCTTCGCCCCCGCCGGCGGCCAGCCAGTCGTCGAGCGACGCCACCGGGGCGTCGCCGGTCAGGAAGGGGAGGAAGGGCATGGCCGGTCGGGGTGCGGGCGGGAGGGCTCGCTCAGCAGAACCTCCGCAGCGTCGGGTACGGGTTGACGGCCCGGCCGCCGCCGGGGTGGACCTCGAAGTGGAGGTGGGGCG
Source organism: Acidimicrobiales bacterium (assembly GCA_050744905.1). GTDB lineage: Bacteria > Actinomycetota > Acidimicrobiia > Acidimicrobiales > DATLFN01. The sequence goes on along the minus strand of JBOGHR010000110.1, from coordinate 408 downwards.
CCGACGCCGACGCGTTGCCCGTGCTCCCCACGTACCCCACCACCGTCCCGCCCGCCACCCGCCCGCTGGCACCGCTCAGCCGGTCCAGGTGGGTCCCGAAGTAGGTGTTCCCGTCGTCGCCCCGCAGGTAGTACGAGATGCCGCCCAGGCCGGAGTTGTGGCCCTTGACCGTGCCCACCACGCTGGCCACCACCGGCGTGCCCCGGGGGGCCATGATGTCGTTGCCCTGGTGGCGGCGCCCGCCCGAGCGCGGGTCGCCGAAATCGTCGGTGAAGGCCCGGGGCCCCTGCACCGGGCAGACCCAGGAGCCCGAGCCGAGGATCGGCACCGGCCCCAGGTCGACCGGAAGCACCCCGCCACGCGACGCCCGACCGGCGGCCGAGGCCGTCCGCCGGGCCGCCGCCTTGC
>JBOGHR010000109.1:0-3712 GCA_050744905.1 Acidimicrobiales bacterium | reverse complement strand
CGTCACGGCCGGGCCAGCGCCGCCTCGAAGCACGGCGGGCACAGCGCGCGCCCGCCGAGGCGCCGGATGCGGGTCTCCATGGTCCCCTCGCCGCACTCGGCGCACTCCACCGAGGCGTGGACCCGGCCCCGCACCGGCGGCTCGGCGCGGACCTCGGTGGCCTCGTAGAGGGTGTCGGGGTCGAGGGAGAGCACCACGCGCGACTGGGCCTCGTGCAGCTCGCGGAACCGGGCCCGCTCCTCATCGGTGGCGGTGCCCTCCCGCACCTTGGCGAACAGGGCCTGGTGCTCGGGGTCCCGCTGCCACGCCCCGGGCCGGGCGGCCACCCGCACCGCCCGGCCGTCGGACCGGCGGAAGAACGTGTAGGCGTTCTTCCCCCAGTCCCGGTGGACCAGGTTCCCCTTGCCGAACGTGCAGCCGGTGAGGAACTGCACGGCGTCGGTGGCGCACATGTCCGTCTCGGCCACGGCCACCACCTCCTCGTCGGCGGCGTGGGGCCCGATCTCCCGCAGGGCGATCGCCGCCGCCGCCACCCCCATGGCCGCCCCGGGCACAGGTGCCCGTGGAACTCCACCAGCTCGGCGAGCTGCTCCTCGTCGATCATCAGTCTCCCTCCTCCGCGAAGCCGACCTTGCGACCGGTCACCAGCATGTGCTTGTTGCCGGTGGCGCCGCACGGGCTGCACCCGGGCGTGAAGTACCAGTTGGTGAACCCGCCCTTGCGGTAGATCATGGTCCGGTCGGGGACGTAGAGGGAGATCACGGGCAGGTCCTCGGCCAGGATCTCCTGCATCTGGACCACCTGGGCCTTGCGCTCCTCCTCGTCGAGGGTGGTGAGCTGGCTGCGGGCCAGGGCGTCGTACTCGGGGTTGTTGTAGCCCCTGGCCCGGGAGAAGCCCCCTCCGCGGGCGGTGGACGAGAACCGGGTCGACAGCGCCTCGGGGTCGCCCATGAGGCCGCCGTAGCCCACCAGCGCCATGGTGAAGTTGCCCTCCTGGGCGGCGGCGTCGGCCGCCGCCCGGTCGAGGCTGCGGATGTCGACCTCGATGCCCACGTCCCGCAGGTACTCCTTGATCAACTCGGCGGACCTGGGGCTGAACCGGGTGCTGGTCTGCACCTCCTGGCTGAACGGGGAGCCGTCCGGCAGCTCGCGGGTCCCGTCGCCGTCGGCGTCGCGGATGCCGATCTCGTCCAGCAGCCTCCGCGCCTCCTCGACGTCGCGCTCGTAGGCGGGGAGCCCCTCGGCGGCCATGGGGTGCTCCGGCGCCAGGGCGCCCGGGCTGCCCGGCACTCCGCGTCCGAGCAGGATGCGGTCCACCATGTCCTTGCGGTCCACGGCGTAGGCGATCGCCTGGCGGAACTTGGCCTCGCTGTAGGGGAAGCCCTTCTCGAGGTTGAAGTGCAGCGCCAGGTTCCAGTTGCCCGGGTCGTTGATCACCCCGTACTGGTCGCTGGTCTCGAACGGCTTCAGCACCTCCTCGGGGACACCCTCCTCGCTCAGCCCGGCGGCGTCCAGCTCGCCCCGCTGGAGCGCCTGGAGCTCGTCCTGGGCGGGCACCAGCTCGAGCCGCTTCACGTAGGGCACGCCCAGGTGGAAGTCCTCGTTGGCCACGTACAGGTAGGTCCCCTCCGCCTCGTTGAGGGACTCCAGCTTGTAGGGGCCGGACCCGATGAGCGCCTTGGGGTCCCGGAAGCGGGCCGGGTCGGCGACGCCCTCCCAGATGTGCTTGGGGATGATGTGCACCGACTGGGCGATGTCCTCCACGAAGGGGGCGAAGGGCTGCTTCAGCCGGATCACCACGTCGCCGCCCTCGGCCACCACCTCCTTGACGACGCCGACGGACCGGACGGCGAAGGCCTGGGTCTGCGAGCCGGGGCCGCTCATGATGTAGTCGAAGCTGAACACGACGTCGTCGACGGTGAGCGGCGTCCCGTCGGTGAACGTCACCCCCTCGCGGATGGTGAAGCGCCACTCCCTGGCGTCGTCGGAGACCTCCCACCCGCTGGCCAGCCACGGGATGGGCTCGCCCGTCGAGTCCTCCCACAGGAGGGTGTCGAACGTGTACCCGGCGCGGAGCCAACCCGGCCCCCGGACGTAGCCGAACGGCGACGGGTAGCCGAAGTCGCCGCCGGCCAGCCGGAGGCGCTCGACGCTCGCCGGCTGGGTCTCCTCGGCCGTGGTGGTGCCGCCCTGCGAGGCGGTGTCGCTGTCGCCGCCGCACGCGCCGAGGACCATGGCGGTCGTGACGGCGAGTGCGCCCAGGCGGGCAAGCCTTCGTCGGATCATGGTCGTGCTCCTTGTGGTCGGTGGTCGTCGGTCGGGAGGTGGTCGTCGGGCGCCGCCCCGGCGGGGGGCGAGGTGCCGTTGGGCGGGAAGAGGCGGTCGGCGCCGGAGGCGGCGAGGAACCGGCGGGTGACGGGCTGCGCCGATGCGATGAGGTCGCCGGCGGCGCCGGCGTCCACCACCCGGCCGTCGTCGAGGATCAGCACCCGGTCGGCCACCCGCAGCACGACGGCCAGGTCGTGGGAGATGAACACCATGGACATGCCCCGGTCGACCTGGAGCTGCTTGAGGAGCTGGAGCACCTTGGCCTGCTCGCTCGGGTCCAGCATGGCCACCGCCTCGTCGGCCACCAGCAGCTTGGGGTCGAGCACCAGGGCCCGGGCCAGCGCCACCCGCTGGAGCTGGCCACCCGACAGCTCGTGGGTGTGGCGGGCCAGGAAGGCCTCATCGGGGCGCAGCCGGCAGGCGGCCAGGGTGGAGCGCACCAGCTCGTCGCGCTCCTGGGGCCGGCCGACCTCCTGGACGTCGAGGGGCTCGCGCACCGCCTGGGCAACCGTCAGCCGGGGCGACAGGGCCTCGTAGGGGTCCTGGAACAGCAGCTGGATGCGCCGCCGGGCCGCCTTCAGCTCCCGCCCGCTGGCGGCCAGAAGGTCGCGGCCCTCGAAGCGGACCTCGCCGGCGTCGGCGTCGAGGAGCCGGACGAGGAGCATGCCCAGGGTCGACTTGCCCGCCCCGGTGGCGCCCACCAGGCCGACGACCTCTCCCTCGTGGACGTCGACGCTGACGTCGTCGACGGCCTGGACCCGGCGGCGGTGCCCGAACCCCGGCGACGAGTAGCACTTGCGCAGGTTGCGGGCCGAGAGCACGGCCACCACGCCGGCGCGCACGCAGGCCACGACCCGGCCGTCGCGCTCGCCGGCCGGAGGGACCAGGGGCGGGCGCCCGGCGGTGCAGTCGCCCTCCAGGCCCTGGGTGCACCGCCCGTAGAAGGGGCAGCCGGGGGCGATGTCGGCGGGATCGGGCGGGTCCCCCCGGATGCCGCGGAGGTCCTTGACGCTGGCCAGGGTCGGCCGGGCGTTTAGGAGGCCCCACGTGTAGGGGTGGCGGGGGCGGTCGAGGACGTCGGCGGTGGGGCCGACCTCGGCCAGCCAGCCGCGGTAGAGCACGGCCACGCGCTGGGCCACCCCGGCCAGCACGTCGGCGTCGTGGCTGAGCACCACCAGGCTCACGGCGCGGTCGTCCCGGAGCCGGCGGAGCAGTCCGGCGACCAACTCCCTCGTGACCGGGTCCAGGCCGGCGGTCGGCTCGTCGAGGACCAGCAGCTCCGGGTTGCACGACAGGGCCATGGCGAGCAGGGCGAGCCGGCGCTGGCCGCCGGACAGCTCGCCGGGATGGCGGCTGGAGGCCCACGGCCCGAGCCCCACCTGGG
>JBOGHR010000108.1:0-3399 GCA_050744905.1 Acidimicrobiales bacterium | reverse complement strand
CCCGCCGGGCGCCGGGCCGGCCGGTGAGCGGGCGCCGGCTGGCGGCCGTCGTGGCGGTGGACGCCGCCGCCTGGGCCGCCGTCGGGGTGGGCGCCGGCTACCTGGCCCACCGCCTGCCCGCCCGCTTCCTCGACCGGGAGCGGTGGCTGTGGCGGGAGCGGGCGTGGGAGCGGGGCGGCCGGTTCTACGCGGACGTGGCCCGCATCCGTCGCTGGAAGGGGCTGCTCCCCGAGGCGGGCGCCGCCTTCGCCGGCGGGTTCGACAAGCGGCGCCTGCGGGGCCGGGGGGCCGCCGACCTGGAGCGCTTCGCGGTGGAGACCCGCCGGGCCGAGCTGGCCCACTGGCTGGGCGTCCTGCCCGCCCCCGCCTTCGTGGCGCTCAACCCGCCGCCGCTGGCGCCGTTCATGGCCGTCTACCCGCTGGTGGCCAACCTGCCCTGCATCGCCGCCCAGCGCTACAACCGCATCCGCCTCCGCCGGGTGGCGGCCCGGCTCAGGCGGTGAGCCGGCCGCCGCCGCGGGCCAGCGGGTCCCACGTCGCCGTCTCCGCCCGCCGGCGCAGCTCGGGGGGAACCAGCGGCACCAGCATGCCGAACGGCTCGCCGCCGTAGAGGTGGTGGATGCGGTGGGACGACCTCATCCACTCCAGCACCCGGTAGCGGCGCCTGACCCAGGGCAGGCGGCGGTGGATGTAGACCTCGTGCACGAACAGGTACGACGCCCCGTAGAGGGTGATCCCCGCCCCGACCAGGACGAGCTCGCCCACCGACGCCAGGGTGCCCACCGCGAAGGCGCCGACGGCCACCGACGAGAACATCATCGGGTACAGGTCGTTGAGCTCGAAGCCCCCCTCGTCGGGGTCGTGGTGGCTCTGGTGGAGCCCGATGCCGAACCCGTGCATCACGAACCGGTGGGTCAGGTAGCTCACGCCCTCCATGGCCACCAGGGCGGCGGCGACAACGGCGAGCCCGGTCACAGACGGTCGAGGATACCGGCCCGGGAGCGCTCCTCGGCCGTCGGCCGGCGCCGGTCGCGCCCCAGGCGCTCCCACACCACGATGGCCAGCGTCAGCATGGCCCAGGCGTAGGCGAACTCCTCGGTGGGGATGTCGAGGGGCCAGCGCCAGCCGCTCAGGACCTCGGGGTCGTAGACGACGATGGGCGCCGACAGCTTCGTCATCCACCCGTCGACGGGGACCTGGAAGGCGAAGACGATCCCCATGGCGATCCAGTACGCCTTCTCCCGGAGCACGCCGGTGCGCAGTACCTTCAGCTCCAGCACCACCACCGCCACCACGGCCAGGAGCGAGAGGCCGGGGTAGGCGGGGATCACGGCTGCCTCCGGGCCAGCCACGCCAGCCCGTTGCGGACGGCCTCCAGGGTGAGGATGGCGCAGACGGGGATGGCGACGAAGAACACCACCTCGTCGATCGGGAAGTCGGGTACGACGTCCCAGCCGGTGGTGTAGCGGGGGTTGAAGCCCCAGTGGCCGCGGGCCACGGCGACGAGGTCCCACACGAGGAACGGGGCGGCGGTGACGGCCAGGGTGAGGGCCAGGCGGCGGGGCTGGCGCCACACCCGGGCCCCCAGGACGAGCTCGAGGGGCAGGGTGACCAGGAGGCAGAGACCCATGAGGATGAGGTACTGATAGCGGTCCATGGCGATCGATCCGGTGGTGCCGACGGCGGGCGAGGCGGCGATGGTGATGCGCGCGCCCCGGCGACTCATGCTACGTACCGAGTCGCCCCTCCAGATGGTCGACATCACCGATCAGGTGGCCGGCGCCGTGCGGGCGGCCGCCCTGGAGGACGGCATGGCCAACCTGTTCTGCCCGCACACGTCGTGCGGCCTGGCCGTCACCGAGGACGAGGAGGGCCACCACGCCGACCTGGCCGCCGTCCTCGAGGAGCTGGCGCCGGCGGGCCGGGCGTGGGCCCACGACGACCTCGAGCGGCGGTGGCAGAACATCGAGCCCGGCGAGCGCCGCAACGGCTGGAGCCACATCCGGGGGCTCCTGGCCACCACGCCGTCGCTCGTCGTGCCGGTGGCCGGCGGCGAGCTGGCCCTCGGGCGGTGGCAGCGGGTGTTCCTGGTGGAGCTGGACGGGCCCCGGCCGGCGCGGACCGTGGTGGTCCAGGCGTGGGGCGTCCCCCGGCGCCGCTGAGTCCACGTTGGGCGGGGACCACCGCTACGGTTGGGTGCGCCATGGTGCTCGAGCGCGTGAACTCCCCGGCGGACCTGCGCTCGTTGAGCACCGACGAGCTGGCCACCCTGGCCGCCGAGATCCGGGAGTTCATCGTGGGGGCCGTCGCCGTCACCGGCGGCCACCTCGGCTCCAACCTGGGCGCCGTCGAGCTGACCCTGGCGCTGCACCGGGTGTTCGACTCGCCCCGGGACATCCTCCTGTGGGACACCGGCCACCAGGCGTACGTCCACAAGATCGTGACCGGCCGCCGCGACGCCTTCACCACCCTGCGCCAGGCGGGCGGGCTCTCCGGCTACCCCTCACGGGCCGAGTCCGAGCACGACTGGGTGGAGAACAGCCACGCCTCCACCATCCTGAGCTACGCCCACGGCATCGCCACCGCCGTGGAGGAGGCGGGCTCGAACCGGCGGGTGGTCGCCGTGGTGGGCGACGGGTCGATGACCGGCGGCATGGCGTTCGAGGGCCTCAACAACCTGGGCCACAGCGGCCGGCGGGTGGTCATCCTGCTCAACGACAACGGCCGCTCCTACGCCCCGACCGCGTCCCGGCTGGGCGAGAGCCTGGCCCGCCTGCGCCTGCGGCCCGGCTGGGTCCACCTCCAGGAGCGCCTCGAGCAGGTGGTCCACGACATGCCGGCGGTGGGCGGCCTGGCCTACTCCAGCCTGCGGGGCGCCAAGGCGGCCGTGCGCGAGGTCTTCGAGCCGCCCGTGTTCTTCGAGGACCTGGGCGTGCGCTACACCGGCCCGTTCGACGGCCACGACGTGGCCGGGGTGGAGGCCGCCCTGCGCAACGCCGCCTCCTACGACGGGCCCATCGTGGTGCACGTGCTCACCCAGAAGGGGCGGGGCTACCCGCCGGCCGAGGCCGACGACGAGAAGTGCCTGCACGACACGCCGGTGTTCGACGTCGGCACCGGGCCGCCCAAGTGGGCCCCGGCCGGCTACACCGAGGCCTTCGCCCGTGCCATGGTGCAGATCGGCGAGCGCCACCCCCAGGTCCACGCCGTCACCGCCGCCATGCCCGGGCCCACCGGGCTGATCCCGTTCCAGGAGCGCTTCCCCGGGCGCTTCCACGACGTGGGCATCGCCGAGCAGCACGCGGTGACCGCCGCCGCCGGCATGGCCATGGAAGGCCTGCGACCGGTCGTGGCCGTGTACTCCACGTTCCTCAACCGGGCGTGGGACCAGGTGTACTA
>JBOGHR010000107.1:0-4279 GCA_050744905.1 Acidimicrobiales bacterium | reverse complement strand
GGGCGGGAGCGGAGCGACCAGGGGGGAGGCCGGCGGCGGCCGCCCCCCATGGGCCCGTCAGGGCCCATTCGAGATCACGCCGGGATGGCGCTGTCAACCCCCTCCTGGCGCGATCAAAAGGGGGTTGCGTCAGCGCCGCCGGGCCTTGCGCGATGCCTCGCACGCCAGGCACGGCCGTCCCGGGTTCTCCCGGGCGTGGATGACACAGCACGGGTGCGCAGGGCCCAGCTCGTCCGCCCGCCAGCTGTCGTCACCGCAGATGCGGCACTTGCCCATGGGGGCTGGGTCGGGGGAAGCGGCGCCCGGCCGCGGGTGGGCGGCCATCGGATCAGCCTCGGCCGGCCCGAGTCGTGTTGGCCCCACCGGGCGGGGCGAGCGGGCACTCGAGGTCATGGCCCTCATGGCGCAGGTAGGTGGGCGACTGCGCCTCCTCGCACCAGGCGCACCAGCCGAGCTCTTCCCCGCCGCCGCAGGTGGACTCGTCGAGGACGGTGTCGTCACCGACGTGGACGATGAGGGGTCGGTGCAGGTGCTCGTCGGGGACCGCGGAAATGCACAGCACGTAGGCGCCGGCGTCGTTGATGTAGTGGGAGATGCTGAGCGCATCGGGCGTGGCCATCACGCTCACCCCCTTCCCGCCTGCTCGTCGTCTTCCTCGTCGAGGGCGACGACGTCGAGGGCGTCGAGCAGCCCGACGATGAGTTGGCGAGCGGCCTGGGCCGCCAGTGACAGGACGTGGGTGACGTGGGCGTTGGCCTCCACGAAGATCAACACCTTCGCCTCGCCCGGAAGCGGGACGGTGTGTATGGCCACCTCGGTGTCCGTGAGGGATGTGGGGGTGTGCGGCTCGGCCATGACGGGCTCCTTTCGACCCGGTCCCGGCTCGTCCGGGACCGCCACCTGGGATCACCACGGCCGGGGGCGCTGGCAAGGGTCTGCCCGCCAGGGCGCCGAGGAACGGGAGCGAAGCGAAGTCCCGCAGGCCCCTTGCCAGAAGGAGCCCCCGGCCGTGGTACTGCGGGGGAGGCCCCCCGCAGGGCGGGCAGCAGGGGCCTGCTAGTCGAAGAGCCTGGGTTGGACGGGCCCGGCCGTCTTGGGGGCGGCCGCCGATGACGCCGTGTACTGGCGGGCGCCGCCGCAGGCGCTGTGGTCGACGCCTCGCCGCCCGCAGGCGCAGTTGCAGTCGGCGCACAGCCACAGGCTGGCCAGCGGCCCCCGCTGCGGTGAGAACCATCGGGAGGACCACTGCGTGCCGCAGTGACAGCAGCGGTCGTCGGTGCGGAAGAGGATGCGCATTGGATACCTCGGTGAGCGATGTCAACCCCCTCCCTGTCGATCGGGAAGGGGGTTGACGGGATGGGCGAGCGGGAGCGGGCCGCCGGTGTCAACCCCCTCCCGCGTCCGCGAAGAGGGGGTTGACCGGACGGGGCCGATGTGGTTAGCCGGCGTGGTCGAATGCCTCCTCGCCGTCGGGTCAGCCGTCGTAGCCGGCGTCGACCTGCTCGGGGTCGACGGGTCCTGGCCCGCCGGCGTCCTCGTCTGCCGCGCTGTCCAAGTCGGCGACCTCCTCGGCGCGGCCCACCTCGGCTCGGAACTCCGCCGTCCGGGCCAGAGCCTCCTCGTGGCGGCGGGCGGCCGCCTCGGCCTGCTCGACCTCGTAGGGAGTCGGCTCGTAGCCCTTGGCCGCCAGGAAGGCCCGGTGGCGTTCGGCCCGCTCGTGGGCCCAGCCGCCGGCGACCGCGTCCTCACCCTGGACGAGCGAGAAGGCCAGGCAGGCCCGCAGCAACGATGTCTCCGAGACCGCCGCATACTGCCGCAGGGCGTCGCCCCAGCGGTCGTAGCGCTTGGCCTCCGCCGCCTCGACGCCGAGCAGCTTGGCGATCGCCGCCTGTTCGTTGCTGTTGGCGTCGTCGAGGTAGTTCGGCAGCACGAGCCGCAACACGTCGGCCTTCGTGACGCGCCCGGCGAGGACGGAAGTGACGAAGTCCTTGCGATGCTCGGTGGCCTCCTTGCGGGCGGCCTTCTCCGCTCGGGCCTCGGCGTCGGCGCCGGGCTCGGCCGCTGTCTTGACGGGGCTGACGCCCTTGCGGGTGTGGCGCTTCTTGTCGGTGCACACCGGGGTCGCCTTGCCGTCTCGGGGGGCGATAACCACCGCGTGGCAGGGCTCCTTGGCGTGCGCCTTGGGATCGAGGTCGAGGCCGCCGTAGGTGCCCAGCTCGACGTAGCCGCTCGGGTGGTAGCCCTCGTGGTCGACCACCCGCAGCCCCTTGGCCGCGGCCTTGGCCCGGCCCTCGGCCACCCTGGCGTCGCTCTCGAGCTGACGCAGCGCCGAGGAGACCATCCACTCGACGTTGCGGTTGCCATCGGCGATCTGGGTCAGCACCGCCTCGAGCGCCTCGGGATGGTCGAGAAGACCAGAGAGGCTCAGCCCCTGCTCGATGGTCAGCGTGTCATCGTCGACCATCCTGCGGGCGGCCACCGGCAGTTCCAGGAGCTTGAGGCGCTCCCGCACGTAGGCCGTCGAACGGCCGATACGCCTGGCAAGTTCCTTTTGGGATACGCCCAACTCGACGAGCCGAGCCATGGCCAAGGCGGTCTCGGACGGGTTGAGGTCGGACCGCTGCAGGTTGTCAACGAGCGCCAGCTCCAGCTTCTCCTGCTCGCTCAGCGACCGCACCAGGGCCGGGACCGTGTCGAGGCCGACCTTGCGGGCCGCCCCCAGGCGGCGGTGGCCGGCAACCAGGTGGAAGCGCCCCTCTTCCTCCGGGTGGGCGGTGACCAGCAGGGGCTGGATGACGCCGTGGGTGCGGACGCTGTTGACGAACTGGGCGTCGAGGACCACCTTGCGGTTGGCCGGGTCGGGCACGATCGCCTCGATGGGCAGGTGCTCGACGGCCTCGGTGGGGGTCGTGGTGGTGGACGTTGTCATGGGGTACTGCTCCTCTCTTGGTTGGTGGTTGTGTTGCTGAGCTCGGCCAACAAGGCCGAGAGCCGGTCCACCCAGGGCGGGTGCTCGGAAGCTGTTTCCGGGCCCGGGTGGTAGGTCAGGTGGTGCTGGTTGTGGTCGAGCTGGATGGCCACGACCCCGCCGTCGGGGTCGCGTACCCACACCCGGTAGCCCCGGGCCAGGAGGGTGGCGACGTTGGCGGCCACGAGTGCCAGCGGGCCGGCGGCCACCCGCAGGCCACCGGCGACGCTGACTCGGTAGGTGGAGGCAGGCCGGGTCATGGCGGGCCTACCCCGCAGCTGCCGAGCGCCTGGGCCGGCTGCGGCCCGGCTCGGCGCCGTGGCGTCCCCGGCGGCCGGCACCGGGGACAGCGCCGCCAGGCGTCGTGCTGGCGCTTGAGCCGCCGCTCGAAGTTGCGGTCGACATCGACCCACGTGCGCACCACGTCGAAGGCGATGCCTCGCTCCACGGAGGCGGCCAGGATGCGTGCAGCCCGCCCGGCCCGCTGCTCGGCCATGCGGGCGCCCACGTCGTCGGCCCAGCCGAGGTAGTGCCCGGCGCGCCCCTTGGGGTTCGCCGAGTCGCCCAGGACCCCGTCGAAGCACACGAGGTAGACCGAGCCCTGCGACGACCGGCTCATGCCTCCACCGCCAGCGCCTCGTCCTCGGCCGGGGCCATGGCCGCCAGCACGGTCTGGGCGGTGGTGACGACTCGCTCGGCGGTGCGCCGGACGCGTTCCACGTCGCCGCCGGCCCACCCGGCGACGTAGGCCAGGCTGTAGGACGCGGTGTCGATCCCGAGGGCGTTGCAGACGACGAAGGCCACGCTCTCGGCCTCGATCTCGGCCAGGTCTCGGTCTGTGGTGATCCGGGAGGTGTCGTGGAGGCAGACGTGGGCCAGCTCGTGGCACAGCGTCTTGTCCGCCTGGCGCCCGCTCAGGTGCACGCCGACCACCACCGTGCGCTCGGCGAAGTTGGTGGCGCCGTTGGCGGGAGCGCAGTCGCCCCGGGACAGGGCGAAGCCGGCGGAGGCGACCTGGGCGGCCAGGGCGTCCCACAATGCGCTCTCGCCCTCGAGAAGCACGGGAGCCACGTCGGGGAGAGGTTCCCCAGTGGTGTCTGATTCGTCGAAGACGTGCACGACGGTGAAGCCCCGCAGCACCCGCACCAGCGCCGGGTTCTCGCCGACGTCGCCCTCCTCGACAGGACGACGGCGGTAGACGCAGGGGGCCAGGATGGCGATGCCCTTGGCCCCGCGGTTGACCTGGCGGCCCAGGCGCTGCCAGGTGTGGTAGCCGGCCACCCGGGTGGCGTCGGGGCGCTGGGCCAGGAT
>JBOGHR010000106.1:0-8293 GCA_050744905.1 Acidimicrobiales bacterium | reverse complement strand
GGTCTCGGCCGCGCCCGCTTCGGCCCCGCCTGGTGGCCGCCACGCCGGCGCCGGGGAACCGGGCTGCCCCAGGCCCCGGGCGTCGTGGCCCGGACGGTGTCGAGGATTGCGCTCGGTTCGCCAGCCGGGTAATCTACAACCGTATGGTTGTAGGAATGGCTGAGCGGCACGACACCGACCGGCTGTTCCACGCGCTCGCCGACGCCACCCGGCGCGACATCGTCGAGCGGACCATCCAGGCGGAGCACTCGGTGTCGGCGCTCGCCCGCCTCTACCCGATGAGCTTCGCCGCGGTGCAGAAGCACGTCGGGGTGCTGGCCGATGCCCGCCTGGTCACCAAGCGCCGGCACGGCCGCCAGCAACTGGTGAGCGGCAGCGTCGACGCCCTGCGCCGGGCATCGCAGGTCCTCGACGCGTACCAGGAGCTGTGGCGAGACCGGATGCGACGGTTCGGCGAGATCCTCGCCGAGGACCCGGAAGGAGCAAGCGGATGAGCGTCACCAGCCTGGAGAAGGACCGGACGGCGCTGACGATGACCCTGGTGGCCGAGTTCGACGCGCCGGTCGAGCGCGCCTGGCGGCTCTGGGCGGACCCGCGCCAGCTCGAGCGGTGGTGGGGCCCGCCCACGTACCCGGCCACCTTCGTCGACCACGACCTCACCCCCGGCGGCTCGATGCGGTACTACATGACGAGCCCGGAAGGCGAGAAGTACGGCGGGTGGTGGCGCGTGCTCTCTGCCGAGCCTCCGAACCGGATCGAGGTCGAGGACGGCTTCGCCGACGCCGAGGGCAATCCCAACCCCGACATGCCGACGACCACGTTCACCGTCACGCTCGAGGAGGTCGCCGGGCCCCGAACGCGGATGACCATCGTCTCGACGTTCCCGTCTGCGGAGGCGATGGACAGGCTCACGGAGATGGGCATGGAGGAGGGGCTCACCGCCGCCGTCGGCCAGATCGACGACATCCTCCGCGACGACGCCGCGTAGGGCACCCGACCGGGCGCATCGACGAGGGTCATTGGGGGCTCCTTGCCTCGGTGGCTTCTCGTTGCTTCCACCGTACGAAGGCCACCCCGTGCCGCACACCGGCCGAAGGTCCCCGAAGCGAGGGACCGACGGCCGAACCTGTCGCGGGAACGGCTCAGACCCGAGTCGTCCTCGCGACAGGTTCGGCGAGCGGCCCGCTGGAGCCGGCCGGGTAGGCGTGGAGGGGGACGACGCCGCCCGCCCAGGCGTCGACGATGGGCTCGACGATCCGCCACGACTCCTCCGCCTCGTCGCCGCGGGTGGCGAGGGCGGGGTCGCCTTCGAGGGCGTCGACGAGCAGCCGGGCGTAGGCGGAGAGCTCCTGGGGGGCGAGATCGAGGTCGATGCGCGCCGGGTCGAGGCAGAAGGGGTCGCCGGCCCCGTTGAGGGCGATGTCCACCCAGAGCCGGTCGGGGTCCATGGCGAGGGTCAACACGTTGGGGCCGGGGCCGTCGGGTTGGCCGAACGGCAGGCGCTCGACGGCCCGGAACCCGATCCGCACCTCGCGTCGATCGCGACCGAGCGCCTTGCCGGTGCGGAGCCGGAACGGGACGCCCCTCCACCGGTCGTCGTCGACGAACAGCACCACCTCGGCGAAGGTCTCGGTGCCGCGGGCCGGGTCGACGCCGGCCTCGGCCGCGTAGTCGGGGACGGGCCGGCCCCCGATCCCGCCGGCCGAGTAGCGGCCACGGACGGTCCGGGCCCGGACGGCGGCCTCGTCGAGGGCGCCGACCGCCCGCAGGACCCGGGCCTTGGCGTCCCGCAGGGGCCGTTCCCCCAGGCCGGCGGGACGCTCCATGGCGACGAAGGTCAGGAGCTGGAGCAGGTGGTTCTGGATCATGTCGCGCAGGGCGCCGGTGCGGTCGTAGTAGCCGGCCCGGCCCTCCAGGGCCACGGTCTCGTCCCACACGATGTCGACCGACTCGACGTGCTCGGCGCGCCACAGCGGCTCGAAGAGCCGGTTGGCGAAGCGCAGGCCGAGGACGTTCTGGACGGTCTGCTTGCCGAGGAAGTGGTCCATGCGGAACACCGCCTCCTCCGGGAAGTGCCGGTGGAGGAGGGCGTTGAGGTCGCGGGCGGAGGCGAGGTCGGTGCCGAAGGGCTTCTCCACGACGATGCGGGTGTCGTGGCCGAGGCCGGCGGCGGCCAGGCCGGCGATGGCGGGGGCGAACACGAACGGGGGCAGGGCGAGGTAGACGAGCACGGGCCCGCCGGCACCGGCCGCCGCGGCACGGAGGGTGCCGGCGTCGCCGGCGTCGCCGCGGACGTAGCGGAGCCGCGACACCACGTCGTGGCGGACGGCACCGGGGACCTCGGCGCCGTGGCGGGCGAGGCGCTCGGCGGCGTGCCGGCGGAAGGACGCGTCGTCCCAGTCGTCCCGGGCGACGCCGACGATGTCGAGGTCGCCGGGCAGCTGGCCGGCGGCGGTCAGCTCGGCGAGGGCGCGCAGCAGGTAGCGCCCGGTCAGGTCGCCGGAGGCGCCGAGGATGACGAGCCGGGCCGCCGTCATCGGCCGGCGCCGAGGCGGGCCAGGTTCTGCCCGGAGGAGACCACGCCGACGTGGCTGAACGCCTGCGGGTAGTTGCCGAGGAAGGCCCCGGATCCCGGGTCGATCTCCTCGGGAAGCAGCCCGAGCGGGCCGGCGCGGCTGCAGAGCGACTCGTAGAGCTCCTGGGCGTCGTCCAGTCGCCCCTGGTACGCCAGGTTGTCCACCAGCCAGAAGCTGCACGGCAGGAACGCCCCCTCGTGCCCCGGCAGCCCGTCGGGCGAGGCGTCCGGGAGGTAGCGGTACACCAGCCCGTCGCCGGCGCCCAGCCGCCGGCGGACGGCGTCGACGGTGGCAACCATGCGGGGGTGGCGGGGGTCGACCACCCGGCGCAGGGGGAGGGCGAGCAGGCTGGCGTCGAGGTCGCCGCCGCCCAGGTGCTCGGTGAAGGACCGCCGGTCGTCGTCCCAGGCCTGCTCGACGATGGCGGCGCGGATCCGCTCGGCCCCGGCCCGCCACGCCGCCGCGTCCCCGGGCACCCCCGCCGTCTCGGCGATCCGCGCGCCCCGGTCGAGCGCCACCTGGCACAGGGCGGCCGAGTAGGTGAACACCCGCCCGGGTGTGCGCACCTCCCAGATGCCGTGGTCGGGCTGGTCCCAGCGGCTGCCGGCCTCCTCGACGAGACCGGCGGGGCGCGGCCACACGCCCTCGAGCGACTCGCCGGCGGACACCCACTGCCAGGCGCAGTCCAGCAGCTCGCCGTAGGCGTCGTGCTGGCGCTGGTCGGCCGCCGCGTTGCCCCACCGCACGGGGGCGGACCCGCGGTAGCCGTCCAGCTCGCCGTCCTCCCGCTCGGGCGGTGGCGGGCGGCCGTCGATGGTGTAGAGCACGCGGGGGTCGCCGTCGCGGTCCACGGCGTCGAGGGCCCACCCGAGGAACCCCCACGCCTCGGCGTGGAGCCCGATCCGGCGCAGGGCGTACACCGCGAAGGCCGCGTCGCGCACCCAGGCGTAGCGGTAGTCCCAGTTGCGGACGCCGCCGACCTCCTCGGGCAGCGACGACGTCGGGGCGGCGACGAGGGCGCCGCTGGCGAAGTGGTCGAGCATCTTCAGGGTCAGCGCCGATCGGCGCACCATCTCGGCCTGGGGGCCGTCGTAGTCGACGCGGCCCATCCAGCGCCGCCAGCCCCGGCGGGTGGCCTGCACCAGGCCGGCCACGTCGGCCGCCCGGTGCCGGTGAGGGGCGCCGCCCCAGCGCAGCAGGAGGTGCAGCTCCTCGCCCGCCCCCAGCTCCACCCGGCCGCGGAGGCCCTCGAGCGGCGCCGACGACACCAGCTGGAGGTCCAGGTCCGGTCGCCGCCGGGCCCGCACGCGCAGCCCGTCCGCCCGGCGCTCCACGGTGGCGCCCCCCTGGGCTCGATCTCCACGAGGAGCCGGACGCTCCCGTGGAGGACGGAGACGGAGCGGACGAGCTCCCCCCGCCCGGCGGGGGCGTCCTCGCACAGGTCGGCGCCCGTGCGCAGGGCCAGGCAGTCGGTGACGCGCACGAGGCCGGACGCCGAGCGCATCTCCGTCACCAGCACGCCGGTGTCGCGCTCGTAGTGCTGCCGTGCCGCCTCCAGGCCCTCGGGTGCGATCCGGAAGCCGCCGCCGTTGGCGGCATCCAGGATCGAGCAGAACAGCGCCTCGTCGTCGAAGTGGGGGACGCACAACCAAGCCACGGTGCCGTCCCGCCCGACCAGCGCGGCCGTGGCGCCGTCGCCGACGAGCCCGAAGTCCTCGATCGGCAGGTAGCCGCCGGCGGGCGTCAGCGGCCGCAGGGAGCGAGTCGAGGAGGTGGGGGTCATGGGCATCGGTCGGGGGACGGACGCCGGCGAGGCGCCCCGCCCGTCGTCGCCTCATACCCCGGGCCGCCGCCGGCCACCCGGGGCCCGCCGGCGACCGCTCGCCACCCGGACCCGCCGAGCCCGGCGCATTGCAAGTATCTGGCGGTGCCCGGCGTCATCCACGGCGAGGACCCACCCCTGGAGGAGATCGCATGGCTGGACCGATCCGGCGCAACGTCGCCCACCTGACCGCCGCCGAGCGTGAGGCGTACGCCCAGGCGCTGCGCGACGCCGACCTCCAGGCCTACGCCGACGGCGTCTCCTACTGGGACAAGCAGGACCAGATCCACGAGGGCACCCACAACCACGACGGCAACTCGTTCATCCCCTGGCACCGGGAGCTGGTCAACCGGTTCGAGAAGCTGGTCCAGCAGGTCGACCCCGACATGGCGCTGCACTACTGGGACTGGACCCAGGACCCCCGCGCCGCCGACGACGGCCAGGGCGGCGTGGTGGACCTGATGACCGACGCCGCCTTCGGCACCGCCAACGGCATGGTCGCCGGCACCCTGGCGCCGCTGCACAACGGCGGCGACGCCGCCGGCGCCCGGCCGACGTTCGGCGGGCCGTTCACCCTGCCGCCCGTCGAGATCACCCGCGGCTGCGCGCCGGGCGCCCCGCCCGTCCCCTCCGATGCCGCCATCCTGTCCTCCACCGACGGCATCGCCCAGGCCCAGCAGTGGACCACGTTCCGCCAGCAGCTCGAGTCGGCCCACGACTCGGCCCACGTGTACTTCGGGTCGGGGAGCATCTTCAACCCCCACACCGCGTTCGAGGACCCGTTCGTGTTCCTGCTGCACGCCAACGTCGACCGCCTCTTCGCCATGTGGCAGACCCAGCCGGGCGAGGAGTGGCGGCTCGACCCCGACCAGGTCTACGGCGACCAGAAGGACACCAGCGACTCCCGGGGCATCCTCCAGACCCTCCAGCCGTGGGACGGCACGGTGGAGTTCGGCGCCCCCATCCCGCCGTGGACCGGGGGATCGAGCGACATCGTGGTCAAGAACAGCCGCCACCCCTCGGTGGTGCGCCCGCCCTGCTACGACACCCTGCCCCTCACCGCCACCCAGGTCGCCCCGGTGGCCGGTGACCCGATCCGCTTCGTCGACGTCCCCACCGGGGAGGGCACGGCCCGGGCCCTGCGCATCCGGGTGCGCGGGTGCCACGGCGTGACGGCGAACGCCACGCTGGCCGGCGACCCCGAGTTCTCCCTGCTGGCCCCCTCGGTCGCCTCTCCCGAGCCGGACGGCTTCGAGGAGCGGGACCTGCTGGTCTGGGTCCTCTTCGCCGCCGGGGCCGTGGGGTCGACGCCGTCGGCCACCCTGACCGTCGACGTCCCCGGCCTGCTCAACGTCGCCGTCCCGGTGGAGGCCACCGTCATCGACAAGCCGGCGGTGGCCACGTCGCTCGTCCTCGACCGCTCGGGGAGCATGGACCTGGCGTCGGGGGTGGCGGGACTGACCCGCCTCGACGTGCTGCGCAACGCCGCCCCGCTGTTCGTGCAGCTGCTCGACCCGGCCGACGGCGTGGGCGTCGTCCGCTTCGACACCGACGCCGTCGAGGCCGAGCCGGTCCAGCTCGCCGGCCCCGAGATCGGCGGCGCCGGCCGCTCCGACGCGCTGGCCGCGGTCAACATCCACGCCACCAACCCGGCGGGGCTGACGGCGATCGGCGACGGCGTCGAGGCCGCCGCCACCCAGCTGGCCGCCGCCGCCGGCTTCGCCGAGCGCGCCACCGTCGTGTTCACCGACGGCCACGAGACGGCGGCCAAGTACGTCGCCGACGTCGCCGACCTGATCGACTCGAAGGTCTTCGCCGTCGGCCTGGGGACGGCCGAGCAGCTGAACCCGGCCGCCCTCGACGACCTGGTGGCCAGCACCGGGGGCTACCTGCTGCTCACCGGCAACCCCGGCTCCGACGACCTCCTGCTCCTCCAGAAGTACTTCGCCCAGGTCATCGCCGGCGTGACCAACAGCGAGATCGTGGTCGACCCCGACGGGTTCGTGGCGGTGGGCGCCACCGCCGAGGTGCCGTTCGACCTCACCGAGGGCGACACCCGCTGCGACGCCATCGTGCTCTCACCCGTGGCCGACGCCCTGGACGCGTCGCTGGTCGCCCCCGACGGCACGCCGCTGGGCGCCTCGGACGGCGTGGTCGTGAGCCGCACGCCCCACCACGTCGTCCTCCGGCTGGCCCTGCCCTCGCCCGCCACCACGTCCACCGGCGGACGGTGGCACGTGCGGCTAGGGGTGGACCGCCGGCGGCTGAAGAAGGCGGTGGCCGAGCTGAAGCGACGCGAGGACGGGGCCGGGCTCAACCGCCTCGAGCGGCACGGGGTCGCCGTCACCGTCACCGTCCAGGCCCGCTCCAACGTGCGCCTGTCGGTCACCACCGACCGGTCCTCGCGGCGGCCGGGCGGCGCCGCCACCGTCACGGCCACGCTGAGCGACTTCGGGATCCCCCTCGCCGCCTCCGCCGCCGTCACGGCGCGCGTCGACGCCCCCGACGGCGCGGTGTCGACGGTGACGCTGGCCGAGGCCGGGCCCGGCCGCTACGTGGCCGAGGTCCCGACCACGGCGGCGGGGGTGCACCGGGTGCTGGTGAGGGCCCAGGGCCGGACCCTGCACGGCGAGCCGTTCACCCGCGAGCAGCTGCGGACCCTGGCCGTGTGGAGGCGGGGCGACGAGCGCCCGCCCACCTCACCGGACCCGGGCGCCGGCCGGCCCGGGCTGTGCGAGCTGCTCCGGTGCCTGGTCTCGGGCCCCTCGCTGGAGAAGGCCGCCAAGCGGGCCGGGGTCGACCTCGACGAGGTGCGCGCCTGCGTCGACCGCTCCTGCTGAGGGAGCGGCCGGGCGGCCGGGCTACGCCTTGACCAGGCGCTCGACCGCCCGGGTCGCCTCGGTGATCATGGTGTCGAGGGCGCCCTCGTCGCCGTCCACCATGGCGTTCCTCACGCAGTGGCGCACGTGCTCGTCGAGCAGGCCGATGGCGACCGACTGGAGGGCCTTGGTGGCGGCGCTGACCTGGGTGAGCACGTCGATGCAGTACGTGTCCTCGTCGATCATGCGCCGGATGCCCCGGACCTGCCCCTCGATGCGGCTGAGCCGCTTGGCGTAGTCGTCCTTCTTCACGCTGTAGCCGCGGGCGACGGTCATCGGGCCTGGAACCTCCGGAGACGCAGACTGTTGGAGACGACGAAGAAGCTGGAGAAGGCCATGGCGCCGCCGGCGATCATGGGGTTGAGCAGGCCGGCGGCGGCCAGCGGCAGGGCGGCGACGTTGTAGGCGAACGCCCAGAACAGGTTCCCCTTGATGGTCGCCAGCGTCCGCCGCGACAGGCGGATGGCGTCGGCCGCCGAGCGCAGGTCCCCCCGGACGAGGGTGAGGTCGCTGGCCTCGATGGCGGCGTCGGTGCCCGTGCCCATGGCCAGGCCCAGGTCGGCCTGGGCGAGGGCGGCGGCGTCGTTGACCCCGTCGCCCACCATGGCGACGACCCGGCCCTCGGCCTGGAGGCGGCGCACGACGTCCACCTTCTCCTCGGGGAGCACGTCGGCGACGACCTCGTCGATGCCGACCCGGCGGGCCACCGCCCGGGCCGCCCGCTCGTTGTCGCCGGTGAGCAGGACGGGGCGGAGGCCCAGGCGGCGCAGCATGGCGACGGCCTCGGCCGAGGTGTCCTTGATCGTGTCGGAGACGACCAGGACGGCCCTGGCCTCGCCGTCCCAGCCGGCCACCACGGCGGTGCGCCCCTCGCCCTCGGCCGCCTCCTTGGCCGCCCGCAGCCGGTCGGGGAGGCCCAGGCCCCGCTCGGCCAGGAAGCGCTCCCGGCCGGCGACGACAGCCCGCCCGTCCACCACGCCCTCCACGCCCAGGCCCCGGGCGCTGGCGAAGGACTC
>JBOGHR010000105.1:0-3599 GCA_050744905.1 Acidimicrobiales bacterium | reverse complement strand
CGGCGCGCCGGAGGGCGCGCTGGGGCGCGCCTAGGCCAGGCGGGGGGGTCGGTAGAGGCCGGAGGTGGCGAGGAGGCCGGCGAGGGGCTCGGACCGGGCGGGCAGCCGCTCGGTGCGACGTGCGAGCGCGATGCCCACCGCGGCGGCCAGCACGGCGGCCACGCAGGCGCCGGCGAGGAGGACCCCGAGGTCGCAGTCGGCGCACGCCGCCCCCGACATCCCCACGACCACGGGGATCCCGGTGATGACGACGACGATGACGAGGCCGACGACCAGTGCACGCTTCACGACCAGCCGACGCTACCGCAGCGCGCCGGGTCGCCGGCGCGCCCGGCCGGCCCCGGCGAGGGAGCGGGGCCGGGCGACGACCGGCCTCAGGCCGGGCGGAAGTCGTTGGGCGCCAGCACCGGGACGGGGCAGTTCACGGTGAACACGGCCCCGTTGGTGTCGGGCACCCCGGGGAACTCCTGGAGCCGGCCGCCGTCTCGGGCCGCGAACAGCTGGGCCTGGGTGGTGACCAGCTCGGGCGTGGCCGAGTCGCTCCAGCGGTAGGCGTAGTGGTCCCAGTACGGGCTCCAGGCCGCGTCGCCCGCCGCGAAGTCGAACACCGATGGCTGGAACCCCATGGGCCCCGGCCCCTCGACGCCGTTCATGAACACGTTGGTGCGCCCGGTGGCACCCGCCGCGGTGGGGCCGTCGTGCAGCCGGGGGGCGAAGTTGGTGAACGTCATCTCCGCCATGGGCGCCATGGAGTGGTCGAGCACGAAGTAGCGGTTGTCCGGGTAGCACTGGGAGAGCTTGAACGTCACCCGTCCGGCGGTGGTGTCGGGCTCCTCGAGCAGCTGGCCGGTGCCCAGGTAGGCCTTCTTCTCGTCGTCGACGGCCATCGAGCCGCTCGACCACTTCACCACCCCGTAGTTGACGACGATCCCCGTGCGCTCCACCGACACCGCCCCCGCCCGGCGGGCGTCGTCGATGTCGGCCACCGAGGTGAGCAGGCGGGGCTCGGCGCTGAAGCGCACCCGGTGCAGGGCCCACGCCGGCGTGTAGTCGTCCCGGCCCGGCTCGGAGGACAGCACCGTGGGCTGGCCCGGGGCGGCGTCGTCGAAGACGTAGGCCGCCCCGGAGAGCCCCTCGGCACTGAGCCCGGCCAGCTTGGGGACGAAGACCAGCTCCTCGGCCCGGGCGAAGTCGCCGTCGGAGGCGTCGGTGCGCACGAAGTGGACGTCGCGGCCGTCGACGGCGCCCTTGTGCAGCTTCATGGTGACGAAGCCGAACGCCCCCTCCCAGCCGTCGGGCTCCAGGGAGAAGTCGACGACGTCGCCCACCACGGCCCGGGCCTGCTCGGCGGCCTCGGCCGGCGAGGTCGTGGTCCCACCCTGCCCGGAGCCGCCCACGGCGGGGTCGTCGTCGCCCCCGCAGGCGGCCAGCAGCGCCGGCGCCGCCCCGCCCACCAGCGCCAGGCCCAGCCCCCTCCTGGCGCTCAGCCCGAGGAACTGGCGCCGGTCCAGCCCCACTCGTCCTGGCGTGCCCGCTGTTCTCACTGGTCCCCCTTCGTCGTCGGCCGAGAAGCGCCGGGGGAACCCGCTGGGCGGGGGAGCCATTCCCGCCGATGTGGGATCGTCCGGGGCCGCACGCCGGCCTGGTCGGCGGACGTGCGATCGGGGCGTGGGGAATCGACGCCCCCGCCATCGTGTTCCCCATCCCGTGGAGGACGACGGCGGGCGGCAGCAGGTGACGGCACGGCTGGGGCTCGCCGCCCTCGGCTGTGCCACGCTGGTCGTCGCCGCCGTGGCGCTGGAGGCCGTCGGGGGCACGGCCGCCAACTCCCCGGCGCCGGGATGGGCCCGCTACGCCGTTCCCCTCGCCTGGCCCCGGGCGCTGCGCGTGCTGTGGTGGCTGGTGGTGGCGGCCGCCGCCCTGGGCTTCCGTGTCGCCCTTCACCGCCTCGGGTTCCGCCAGCGCCGGGTGGTGGTTGCGGCCAGCGTGGTGCCCTTCGTGGTGTTCGCGGCCGGCATCGCCGGCGGGGCCGACTGGGCCACCTGGCACTGACGGCGCCCCGGAGGGCGGCGAGGAGGCGGGGCCAAGAGCGCCGCGTGCCGGGCCCACCCGGCGCTCACCTGCCGGCCAGGTCGCGGGCGAAGCGCCGCAGGCGGGCCGACGCCAGAGGCGGGGGCTGGGCGTGGCGCAGGCGCCGCAGGCACTCCTTGACGAGCCGGGCCGTCTCGGCGGCCGACGAGCAGCGCCAGCACGTGCGCAGGTGAGCGGCCACCGCGGCGGCCTCGGCCTCGTCGAGCTCGGCGTCCACCCAGGCGTCGACGGCCCGGCGCAGCCTTCGGTGGAGGCGGCGGCTCACGGGCGGGGAACCCGGTGACGGCAACCGGCCATTCCGGGGAATGGGCGGGGACGGGAGCGGGTTCCCCAGCCGTGGCGGCATCACCGGCTCCGCACGAGCGACGCCAGCGGGAGGCCTTCGCCACCCACGTGGTGCCCGAGATCGACGTGCTGCTGCGGGTGGCGCGCACGCTGGTCCCCCGCCCGGCCGACGCCGAGGACCTGGTGCAGGACACCCTGCTGCGGGCCTATCGCTCCATCGACGGCTTCGACGGCCGCCACGCCCGGGCCTGGCTGTTGACCATCATGCGCAACACCCAGATCAACCGCACCCGCCGCCGTCGCCCCGACCTGCTCGACGACCCCGACGCTGCCGCCCAGCGCGGCGACGACGGAGACGAACGGCTCTGGTCGCCGGAGGCCATGGTGGTGGGGGCGACGTTCGACGCCGTGGTGGTCGACGCCCTCGACGCCCTCCCCGACCGGTTCCGGCAGGTGGTGGAGCTGGTCGACATCGACGGGCTGACCTATGGCGAGGCCGCCGGCGCCATCGGCGTGCCGGTGGGGACGGTCATGAGCCGCCTGCACCGGGCGAGGACGCGCATCAGGAGCCGCCTGGCCGCCGCCGGGCTGGCCCCGGGGAGGAGCAAGGAGTGAGGGGTTGGATGCAGCGCCGGCGAGCCGGGCGGGAGGCCACCTGCGCCGAGGTGGCGCGGGTCCTGCAGAGCTACCTCGACGGCCACGTCGACGACCTGACGGCCCGGCGCATCGGGCGCCACCTGGAGCACTGCCTCCGGTGCGGCCTGGAGGCCGAGACCTACCAGGCCATCAAGGACGCCCTGGCCCGGCGGGGGCGCGACATCGACGCCCAGAGCCTTGACCGCCTCCGGGCGTTCGGGGAGCTGCTGGCCGAGGAGGGCGACGCCGGCCAGGCCGGATCGTCGGCGTGACACCTGCCCGCTCCGCCGCCCGGGCAAGGAGGGGCCGGCTGCCCCCGGCCAGCCCCCGCCAGCCCCCGGCTGTCGGGCCACCCCGCTCCGACAGCCGGGGCTGGCGCACCCGTCGCCGCCTCGGCGGCGTGGCCGCTGGCCCTCTGCGCCGTGTGGACGGTGCTGGCCCCTCGCTCGCCCCAGGCGACGTATCACCTGATGCCGTTCGTGGCGTCCGCCGCCTGGCCCGGTGTCGGCACGTCTGGTCCGTGGCGCCCCTGGCACCCCGCGTGGCGGTGGGGCCGGCGGGAGGCGGTCTGGCGCTGACGCTGGTGG
>JBOGHR010000104.1:0-4319 GCA_050744905.1 Acidimicrobiales bacterium | reverse complement strand
GCGCTGCTCGAGGTCCAGGAGCACGACACGGCGGTGGACCGCCTCCGCCACCGGCGCGCCCACCTGCCCGAGCGCGAGCAGCTGGCCGCCGTCGAGGAGCGGGTCGCCGAGGTCGGGGCCGGCATCTCCCGGCTTCAGGAGCGACGTGACGCCGTCCTCGCCCGCCAGGCGGCTCTCGATGCCGGCATCGCCGCCGCCGGCCGGCGGATCAAGGAGATCGAGGCCCGCCTGTACTCGGGCCAGGTGACCGCTACGCGCGACATCATGGCGATGACGGGCGAGGTCGAGTCGCTGAAGGCCCGGCGGTCGTCGCTGGAGGACGAGCTCCTCGCGGCCATGGAGGAGGACGAGCCGCTGGCCGCCGAGGTGGGCGCCCTGGAGGCGGAGCAGGCGGCGCTGGCGTCGGCCGCCGCCGAGGTGCGAGCGGTCATCGGCGAGGCCGAGCAGGTCATCGACGCCGAGATCGCGGCCCGGGCCGAGGCCCGGGCCGAGGACGCGGCCGGGGTGCCCGAGGGCCTGCTGGCCGCCTACGAGAGGCTGCGGGCCAGGCTGGGCGGGGTGGGCGCCGCCCGCCTGGTGGGGGCGTCGTGCGGCGGATGCCACCTCACCCTCCCGGTGCAGGAGGTGGCCCGCATCAAGCGGGAGCCGCCCGACGCGCTGATCCTGTGCGAGCAGTGCGGGCGGATCCTGGTGCGCTGAGTGCTCCTGTGGTTCGCGGGCGGCGCCCTGGTCGCCGTCTGGCAGGTGTTCAGGGACCCGGCCATCGACTACCGGCTGGTGATGGCCGGCGCCGTGGCGCCCGACGTGGTGGACGGCGCGTTGGGCGGGGCACGGGTACTGCACACGCTGGTGTTCAGCGTCGTGCTCCTCGGTGGGGTGATGCTGGCCACCCGGGGCCGGCGGGCCGCACGGCGCCGCTTCCTGGCCCTGCCCATCGGCACGTTCCTCCACCTGGTCCTCGACGCCGTGTGGGCCCGCACGGAGGTGTTCTGGTGGCCCCTGTCGGGCCTCTCGTTCCGGGGGGCGGGCCTCCCCAGCCTGTCCCGGCCGGCTGTGCTGCTGGCCATCCAGGAGCTGGCCGGCGCCGCCGCCCTGGCGTGGTGGTGGGCCCGGTTCCGCCTGGGCGAGCCCGAGCGGCGCCGCTACTTCGCCCGCACCGGGCGGCTCGGGCGCGACCTGGCCCGGCCGTGAGGATCCCCGGCTACTTCGCCCGGGGCGGGGCGGAGCGCTGCACGGTGGCCGAGACGGCGGGCGGCGACGACAGCGTCTGGTACACCACGCAGTAGCGCTCGGTCAGCCGGAGGAGGGTGTCGACCTGCTCGGGCGTGGCGTCGGTGTCCACGTCGAAGCGCAGGCGGACGGACCGGAACCCGACCGGGGCGGAGCGGTCGACGGCGAGGGTGCCGCGGAAGTCGATGTCGCCCTCGGCGTGCACGGTGGCCGACGCCAGCGGAACGCCGATGCTGGTGGCGACCGCCTTCAGCGTCACCCCCGCGTACGCCACCAGCGCCTGGAGCAGCATGTCGCCCGAGCAGGCGAGGGCGCCGTCGCCCCCGGTGGCCGGGTGCAGCCCGGCCTCCACCAGGGCCCGGCCGGTGGCGACGCTGCAGCTGACCGCCTCCTCGCCCACCGTGCCCGACGCCCGCAGGGTCACCAGGGCGGCGCCCGGCTCCTGGCAGTAGCGCTCCTTGAGGGGCTGCTGGGCGGCCCGCAGCGCCTCCGGGTCGGCGGCCGTCAACGGCGACGCCCTCCCCGGGGGCCCGGGCAGCGTGCCTCGCCCGTCGAGCGGCCTGCGTGGCCGGTCACCGGCGGAGGCGCTCCAGGGCCCGCAACAGGGCCTCCAGGTCGGCGGGGGGCAGGGCGCGGAACGCCTCGGGCGGCTCGTACATCCGATCGGTGACCTCGGCCTTGAGGCCCCGGCCGGCCGGGGTGAGCGCCACCGTCTTCACCCGGCGGTCGGCGGCGACGGGCCGCCGCTCGACCAGGCCCCGCTCCTCGAGCCGGTCGACCAGCCACGTCACGTTGGACGCGTCGCACTTCCAGTCCTCGGCCAGCGCCCGCATGGACTTGGGCTCGTCGGGGTCGATCGACAGCAGCGTCTTCAGGCCGGCGACGGTCAGGCCGAACTCGCCGGCGAGGTCGGCGAACCGGTCCCGGTTGGCGGCGAAGTAGTCGAGCAGCGCCCGCCAGGCGGCGCCGGCCAGCGTGGCGGGGGCGGTGGGGCGGCTGGCGACCACGGGGCCAGGATAGCGCCCGGCCGACAGAGATTCAACATCTTCGACCATTGAAGGGCAAATACACTTGATAACCTTCAAGCGATGCGCGACGGTTGCCCCATGGCCGATGCCGCCGTCTCCGCCGAGGGGATCACCAAGCGCTACGGGAGCGTCGTGGCCCTGGAGGGCGTCGACCTGGCCGTGCCGCCGGGGACCGTGTTCGGCCTCCTGGGCCCCAACGGGGCGGGCAAGACGACCATGGTCCGCATCCTCACCACCCTGGTGCCGCCCGACGCCGGGCGGGCCCGGGTCCTCGGCTTCGACGTCACCCGCGACGCCCAGGAGGTGCGAACCCGGATCGGGCTGGCGGGCCAGTACGCGGCGGTGGACGAGAACCTCACCGGGCGGGAGAACCTGCGGATGATCGGGCGGCTCGCCCACCTCGACCGCCGCACCGCCCGGTCCCGGGCCGACGAGCTGCTCGAGCGCTTCGACCTGGCCGGCGCCGCCGACCGCACCGCCCGCACCTACTCGGGAGGCATGCGCCGCCGCCTCGACCTGGCCGCCGCCCTCGTCCATCGCCCGCCCGTGCTCTTCCTGGACGAGCCGACCACCGGGCTCGACATCCGCAGCCGCACCGAGCTGTGGGCGGTGATTGGCGAGCTGGTGGGCGAGGGCACCACCCTGGTGCTCACCACCCAGTACCTGGAGGAGGCCGACCGGCTGGCCGACCGCATCGCCGTGGTCGACCACGGCCGGGTGGTGGCCGAGGGCACGGCGGCGGCGCTCAAGGCCCGCCTCGGCACCACCGTGGTCGAGGTCGGCCTGCACGACGAGCGCCAGGCGGCCGACGCCGCCCACCTCCTGGCCCGCTTCGCCGCCGGTGCGCCGGTGAGGGAGGGAACCCTCGTCCGCTTCGACGTGGACGACGGGCCCCGGGTGCTGATCGCCGTCCTCGCCGCCCTGGAGGGCCGGTCGCTGGCCCCCACCTCGGTGGCGGTGCGGGCGCCGAGCCTCGACGAGGTGTTCCTCGCCATCACCGGCCACCCGGCGGGCGCCCGAGGGGCCGGGCCGCCGTCGGCAGCCGACGCCGCCGGCGAGCGGGTGCCGGCGGGCGAGGGGCGATGACGTCGGTCACCGCACCCGCACCTGTGCCCGTCGCCGGGTCTCGCAGCCGCCTGGCCTGGGCCGTGAGCGACACGCTGACCATCGCCGGACGGAACCTGCGCACCATCGTGCGCCTGCCCCAGCTGCTGGTGTTCTCCACCGTCCAGCCGGTGATCTTCGTCCTGCTCTTCCGGTACGCCTTCGGCGGGGCCATCGACACGCCGGGCCTGCGCTACGTCGACTACCTGATGCCGGGGATCTTCGCCCAGACGGTGGCCTTCGGCGCCATGGGGACCGGGATCGGCCTGGCCGACGACCTCCAGAAGGGCCTCGTCGAGCGGTTCCGGTCGCTGGCCATGGCCCGCATGGCCGTGCTCGGCGGCCGGATCCTGAGCGACCTGGTGCGCAACGTGTTCGTGGTGGCGCTCATGTCGGCGGTCGGGTTCGCCGTCGGGTTCCGGGTCCACACCAGCCCGGCGGCATTCGTCGCCGGGCTGGGGGTGCTGCTGGCCTTCGGCTGCGCCCTGTCCACGATCTTCGCCCTGCTCGGCCTGGCCGTGCGCAACGTGGAGAGCACCCAGGCGGCCGCCTTCCCCCTCCTCGGTCCCCTGGTGTTCGCCTCGTCGGCGTTCGTGCCGGTCCGCACCATGCCCGGCTGGCTCCAGGCGTTCGCCGAGCGCCAGCCGGTGTCGGTCACCATCGACGCCGTGCGGGCCCTGTCCCAGGGGGGGCCGACCACCACGCCGGTGCTCCAGTCCCTGGCCTGGACGGTCGCCATCGTCGCCGTCTTCGGGCCCCTGGCCGTCCGCCGGTACCGCCGGGCGGCGTGAGCGCCGGCCCTCCCGGCGATTTTCTCGGGGAGGCGGGAACCGGCGACGGGCCAGCCGACGTTCTTGGCGGTGAGGTTCAACAGCGCAGTCCCACCTGTCGTGTGAACCCGCTCGGTCGCCCGCCCCGCCGCCCGCCCGTCCCTTCGCCGGGAGGCGGGGTGGGCGC
>JBOGHR010000103.1:0-1570 GCA_050744905.1 Acidimicrobiales bacterium | reverse complement strand
CGCCGGGCCAGGCCGACCAGGCTGCCCTCGTCGCCCCCGGCGGCGTGGAGGGCGAGGACCGTGAGCCCGGCGCCGGGCTCGTCGCCGGAGCCGGGCGCCGGCTCGAACCGGTACGCGACCCCGAGATCGGGGAGGTCGGCCATGGCGCCCGACGCTACCCCTCGAAGGTGACGATGGTGAGCGTCCCCAGCCCCAGCAGCCCGAACGACAGCGAGTACAGCACCGCCTTGACGGCCGCCCGCCGGGCCGGCGTGCGCACGTAGTCGTCGATGATCCAGCGCAGGCCGTTGAGCCCGTGGAGCAGGGCCAGGAACAGCAGGGCCCAGTCGAACAGGCGCCACAGCGGGTTGGCCCACCGGTCGGCCACGAAGGCGTGGTCGGTCTCCACCACGTCGTTGACGATGTGGGTGAGGGCGAAGTGGGTGAGGGCCAGGAACAGCAGGGCCAGGCCCGAGATCCGCATGAAGAACCACGACCACGTCTCGAAGTTGGGCCGCGGGCGGCGGGCGAAGGGCTGGCCGCGGGTGCCGCCCTCGGGGGCCCGAGGCGGCCGCTCGGTGGTGGGCGGCGCGCTCACCGCGCCACCTCCCCGGAGCGCCTCCGGCCCGCCGAGCAGCCACCGGTTGCGAAGGCGACGGTCACAGGAGGCGGCCCTCGACGAACGGCTTCATGATCACGTAGCCGCCGGCGGCGGTGAGCAGGGCGCTGAGCGCGGCCACGCCCCTCAGCATGCGCCGCTCGTTGCGGATGCTGCCGGGGAAGAAGTCCAGCATCACGATCCGCAGCCCGTTGAGCGAGTGGTAGACGAGGGCGAACAGCAGCCCGACCTCGAAGAGGCGCAGCGTCACGTTCCCGTACAGCTCGTGCACCTCGTCGTACAGCGCGGGCCGCGCCACCAGGGCCACGTCGACGATGTGCAGCAGCAGGAAGAAGAACACCAGGAACCCGGTGATGCGGTGGGTGAGGAACGCCCACTGCCCCGACCGCCCCTGGTAGACGCTGCCCCGCTCGGCGCTCACCGGCGCTTCCTCCCCCGCAGCCACCGGTCCGACCACATGGTGGACGACACCACGTAGAGGGCGAAGGCGGTGATCAGCAGCGTGATCGCACCGAGGGCGATGGAGAACAGCGTCTGGGCCGTCGTCATCGGCGGACGACGCTACCGCGCCCGCGCCCGGCCGCCGCGCTCAGCGCCGGCCGGCGTCGTCGTCGGGGCGGACCAGGCCCTCGAGCCACAGGGGCAGATCGTCCTGGTGGACCCCCAGGCTCACGCCGGTGGCGGCCAGGTCGGCGGGCCGGCCGTCGAAGTACACGTGGCCCCGGCGCATCACCACCACCCGGTCGAGGTCGTCGGCCACCGCCCCCAGCTCGTGCGACACCAGCAGGACGGCCGCCGCGTGCTCCTCCACCAGGTGGACGAGCGAGTCGCGGAAGCGGTGCTGGGACTCGGCGTCGATGCCCGCCACCGGCTCGTCGAGCACCAGCAGCTCGGGCTGGCCGGCCAGCGCCTTGGCGATGAAGGCCCGCTGGAGCTGCCCGCCGGACAGCTCGCTCACCCGCCGGCGCCGGT
>JBOGHR010000102.1:0-2488 GCA_050744905.1 Acidimicrobiales bacterium | reverse complement strand
GGGGGTGAGGCCGGCCCGGCCCAGCGGCGCCGGCCCCGCGGGCCCGTAGCCGGCGCCGGCGCCCATACTGGGGAGGAGGAGGCACGAGCAGATGAACGAGAGCATCCGCCTGGGACGGATCGGCGGCGTGGCGGTGGGGATCAACTGGAGCGTGCTGGTCATCTTCGCCCTGATCACCACCGGCCTGGCCTCGGGCCGCTTCCCGGCGCTGTACCCCGACCTCGCCCCCCTCGCCTACCTGGTCGCCGGCCTGGCGGCGGGGGTGGTGTTCCTGGCCTCGCTCCTGGCCCACGAGATCGCCCACGCCCTCGTCGCCCGGCGCAACGGCATCGACGTCGACGGCATCGCCCTGTGGCTGTTCGGGGGCGTGGCCCGCCTGACCGGCGAGGCTCCCGACCCCGGGGCCGACCTCCGGGTGGCCGGCGTCGGCCCCCTGGTCAGCGCCGTGCTGGCCGCCGCCTTCTTCCTCGTGGGACTGGCGCTCGACACCGGGGGGGCGCCGGGCATCGTGGTGGGCGTGTTCGGGTGGCTGGCGGTGATCAACCTCGTGCTGGCGCTGTTCAACCTCATGCCCGCCGCCCCCCTCGACGGAGGCCGGATCCTCCGGGCCTACCTGTGGCGCCGGCGCGGCGATCGCCTCAGCGCCTCGGTCACCGCCGCCCGGGCGGGGCGGGGGTTCGGCTGGCTGCTGGTCGCCCTGGGGACCCTGCAGTTCGTGGCCGGCGCCGGCTTCGGCGGGCTGTGGCTCGTGCTCATCGGATGGTTCCTCGCCAACGCCGCCGGCGCCGAGGAGCAGCATGCCCGGGTACGGACCGCCCTCGGCGACGTGCGGGTGGCCGACGTCATGTCGCCCGACCCGGCGGTGGCGCCACCCGACATCACGGTGGACGCCTTCCTCGACCGCTACGTCTTCCCCAGCCGCTACTCGACCTTCCCGCTCGTCGGCCCGCACGGCGAGCCGGCGGGCCTGGTGACCCTGGGCCGGGTCAAGCGGGTACCGCCCGACGAGCGCCGGTCGACGACGGTGGGCGAGGTCGCCTGCCCGGTGGAGGAGATGACCGTCGTGGCGCCCGACGAGCCGCTGGCCGCCCTGGTCGCCAAGCTGTCGCAGTGCTCGGAGGGGCGGGCCGTCGTGGTCGACCACGGCCGGGTGGTGGGGATCGTCTCGCCCGCCGACGTCGTCCGCCAGCTGGAGGTCGCCGACCTCCGCGGCGCCGGCGTCGACCTCGAACGGGTCTGAGGCGCGGAGCCACCGCCCGGCGCGCGGCGGGCCGTGCCCCCGGCGGCGTGGTCAGGCCCCGGTCTGGGCCCGGTCCCGGACCTCGGCCACGCCCGTCGCCTCACGGGCGCAATGGGCGCAGCAGTAGAACCGGCCGTCGACCTCCGTGCCGTGCCCGATCACCTTGCAGCCACAGTGCTCGCACACCGGCGCCATCTTCTGCACGGCGCACTCGAAGCTGTCGAAGACGTGGCTCCGTCCGGCGGCGTGGACCTCGAAGGACTTGTCGTACTCGTTGCCGCACACCTCACATCGCCCCATCGGGCGCCTCCCTCCT
The DNA here is from genome assembly GCA_050744905.1 of Acidimicrobiales bacterium. Classification (GTDB taxonomy): domain Bacteria; phylum Actinomycetota; class Acidimicrobiia; order Acidimicrobiales; genus DATLFN01. The sequence continues at coordinate 932 of JBOGHR010000102.1, read as the reverse complement.
GTCCGCCACCCGCTCGACGCGTCCACCGGTCGCGCGATCGCGGTGCCGACGCCGTTCCTTGCCGTTGCCGTTCCCGCTCGCTGAGCGATCGTCGCGGTCCTACCCCCGACGCTCCTGCACCACGCCGCACGGGTCGCTCCCGGGAGGCGGCGATCGTCTCCCTCGCGGAGCCGGGCGGCGAGGAGCGCGAGGGCCGCGCCCAGGTGGACCAGCCCGACCGGTACCCACATGACGACCCCGGCGAGCTGCTGGTCGGTGAGCGGGCCGAGCCCCCACTCGCGTCGTCGTGTAGGTGCGGTACCAGGGAGCGGGGGCGAAGGTCAGCAGCGCCGAGAGGAGCACGCCCTGCCGCGCGCCATGGTGAACACCAGGAGGTGCCACGCGGTCCACAGCTGGTGGGGGCTGGGCGGCTGCCCCCGTGAGCGAGCAGCCAGGGCAGCTCCGTCAGCACGAGAGGACGAGGGCGGGAAGGCCGACGAAGAGGATCGCCAGCGCGAACAGCACCCCGAGCAGGAACCCGGCGAGGGCGGCGACGAAGAGGATGGCGAGGCTCATCCCCCGGGCGGGCGATCACGTCGCTCCCTCCGGCCCGCACCGGCACCCGGTGCTCGCGCTCGAAGGCGATCTCCTCCTCCTCGCTCATCGGCGGCGGTCGAGAAGAGGTTCCACACCTCCCATCCGAGACCGGCCGGGTCTGTGTGCACCCGGCCCGTCCGGCCCGTCCTCGCCCCGGACGGCGGCGGCTCCGCTCGCCTTCGCCCTCCGGCGGGTCACCGCCGGTCCCCCCTCCCGGCTCGTCCGCCGATGGCGGGCGCGGTCGCTACGGCTGCGAGCGAGGTGCGCGGCAGCTCCTGGCTGGCGGCCCGACCGGGCGTGACCCTACGGGCCCTCCACGCCTGCAATCGCCTGCCCAGGCTCGGCCTGGTGACCGG
>JBOGHR010000101.1:0-3305 GCA_050744905.1 Acidimicrobiales bacterium | reverse complement strand
GGCGGGGACCAGCGCCGGGCGGACGCCGGCGGCGAGCACGCCGAGGTGGAGCGTGGCGAAGGCGACGTTGTTGAGCATGGCGGGCGTGGTCTCGCGGGCCAGGCCCCACACGGCGGCGCCGGCCAGGACGGCCATGGCGGTGAGGGGCGCCAGCACCGGGCGCAGCTGCACGCCCCGCCGGCCCTGCTTGGGGGTGACGACGAAGCGGCCGGCACGGCCGAGGACGGTGGCGGCCAGCGCGTGCACGTGCACGAAGAACGAGGCGAAGCCGAGGGCGAAGGCGCCGAAGGTGTAGGCCCCGGCACCGGCCACGCCGACGGCGAGGAGGGCCATGCCGAAGTAGGGCGCGAAGTGGGCGAGGAACTGGTCGGCGGAGGCCTGGGCCAGCGGCTGCGCCCCGGTGAGGATCCGGATGACCGGGAGGGCCATGTACACCAGCACCGTCCAGCCCGAGAGGAAGTACGACGCCGACAGCAGGTACTGGGCCTTCACCCGCCACGGCAGCACGGACCGCAGCACCCTCGGGATGGCCGAGATGCACCCGCTGGCCCACCGGTGCTGCTGGCTGACGTAGGACGCCATGTCCTCCGGCCCCAGCCCGCTGGCCAGCACGGTCGGCACGTACACGCTGCGCCAGCCGGCCTCGTGCAGGCGCAGCGACAGCTCGAAGTCCTCGGTCAGGGAGTCCTCGGGGAACCCGCCCACGGCGTCGAGGGCCCGGCGGCGGAGGACCACGTTGGTGCCGCAGCAGAACATGGCTCCCAGGGCGTCCTTGCCCCGGGCGATGACGCCGAAGAACAGCGCCTGCTGGGCCCAGGCGGCGCCGGTGATCCCGTTCCTCGGCCCTCCACCCCGGCCCGGCGTCCCGTCCGGGCGGGCGTTGGCATAGTACTGGGGCGTCTGGACGACGGCCACCCCGGGGTCGGCGAAGTGCCCCACGGTCTGCTCGAGCAGCCCGGGATCCGGGACGTGGTCGCAGTCGAGGACCAGGACCAGCGGCGCCGAGGTGCGGGCCAGGGCGGCGTTGAGGTTCCCGGCCTTGGCGCCGGTGTTCACCTCCCGGCGCAGGTACGACGCGCCGTGGGCGTCGGCCAGCTGGGCCAGCTCCGGCCGGCCCTTGTCGTCGAGCACGGCCACCCGCAGCCGCGCCCCCCGCAGGCGCGACGCCGCCGCCACGGTCGGGGCCACGATCTCGACCGGCTCGTCGTACACGGGGATGAGCACGTCGACGGCCGCGCCCTCCATGGGCTCGGGCGCCGGCCGCGGCCCGCGGTCGTGCCATGCCGTCCACCAGAACCCCAGCGCCTGCCACAGGTTGAACGCCTCGGCGGTGGCGAGGAGGCCGTAGAGCAGGGGATGGCCGACCCGTCCGGGCCGGAGCAGCCACGCCAGGTACACCACGGCGAGCGGAGCGGCGACCAGGGCGACGAGGCGGGCCCGCACGCGCACCCGCCGGGCGGTGGTGGCCGCCCACGCCGGCGGGGCCAGGCGGGGGTCGGTGCTCATCGCAGCTCCCAGACCCGCACGTTGGCCCGGTCGAAGCGACCGACCAGGCGATGGTCCCGTTCCAGCCGGGTCAGCTGCGTGCCCACCTCGGCGGCCGTGTCACGCTCGGCGATGGTGCGGAAGGTCGCCACCACGAACACCCCCCCGCCGGCCGGGGGGGTGGACCCGAGGGGCCGGGCGGTCACGTCGTCCCCGTAATAGTCGACGACCGTGGCGAGGTACGACGGGGCATAGAGGATGGTGTCGCCCGGCTCCGCCCGTTGGCGGATCTCCCCGATGGCGCCCCGGAAGTCGTAGAGGCGGGGGTTGGCGCCGTTGAGCTGCTGGTCCACCAGGCCCAGCGCCAGCACGGCCACGGCCAGGGCGGTGACGGCCCGGAGGGCCCAGCGCCCCCGGGTCACCAGGGCGAGCAGCCGGGCGCCGAGGAGCACGGCGACGGGCGCGGCGGCGGCGAAGTAGCGCAGCTCGAACAGGTCGCGCTTGTTCGTGCCCACCACGAACAGCACGATCGCCGGGACCACGGCGACCGCGACCAGCAGCGTCGTGGCGCCGCTCCGCCGGCGGCCGAGCACGAGCAGCGCCACCATCATGGCCAGCGGCCACAGGGCCACGATCTGGGACATGGTGCGATCGGCGTGGAAGCCGACCAGCGCCCAGACCACGTTGGCGAGGACGACGTAGATCGACAGGTGGTTCACCGCCGAGGTGGCGCCCGCCCCGGCGGTGGACGGCACGGCGGCCGCCCGCCGGTCGGAGTAGGCGGCGAGCTGGTCCGAGGCGAGGGGCGCCAGCGGCGCCAGGGCGGCGGCCACCGCCAGCCCGGACAGCACCCAGCCCCGGGCGATGCGCGCCGCTCCGGGCCGGTCCCCGCGGCGCCAGGCGAGCACCACCGCCGCCGCGAAGGCGGCCTGCTGGACGGCGACGACGAGGGCGCCGAAGTACTGCGTCCACACCAGCGCGGCCGTGGCGGCGGCGTAGGCCAGCCAGTGGACGGTGCGACCGCGGCGCACGGCGGCGACCTGGGCCCACACGGCGAGCACGGCGAAGAGCATGAAGAACGCGTACATGCGGGCTTCCTGCGAGTACCACACGAGCAGGGGGGCGACCGCGCCGAGGGCGGCGGCCACCAGGCCGGTGCGACGGTCGTACAGCGAGCGCCCCGTCAGCCACAGGGCGGGGACGAGGGCGGTCCCGGCCAGGATCGACGGCAGCCGGACGGCCAGCTCGGAGAACCCCGCCACCCGGACCGTGAGCCACAGGACCACGGCGTGGAGCGGCGGGTGGACGTCGGCGCTGCGCATCTGGTCGAGCATGGCGCCCAGCGGGCGGCGAGCCAGCTCCACGCTGATCGCCTCGTCCACCCACAGGCCGCGGTCGACGGCGAGGCGCACGGCGAGGGCGGCGACGGTGAGGCCGGCGACGGCGGCGACGTCGGGCCGGCGGAGCCGGGTGGCGGCCCCAGCGAGCAGGCGGAGCGACCGGCGGGGCACCGGGCGCACCAGGGGCACGACGGCGAGGGTGCCGACGAGGAGGCACGTGGCGGCCAGCGTGGCCTGCACGACGCCGGCCGCGCTGTCCGCCCTCGTCACCAGGACGGCCTGCACCACGGCAGCCAGCGTGAGCAGGGCGACGGCCGCCCACGGGCCGTGCCGGGCGCAGCGCTCGGCGGCCAGGACCCGTCCCACGCCGAGGGCGGCCATGGCCACCAGGTAGGCCGGGGCGGCGGCGGCCACGTCGCCGAAGCGGGTGCCGAACAGGGCGGTGAACACGCCGGCCGGCGCCAGCGCGGCGGCCAGGGC
>JBOGHR010000100.1:0-3597 GCA_050744905.1 Acidimicrobiales bacterium | reverse complement strand
AGCCGGGGGCGCGCATCACGAGCAGGTCCCCGGGGCGGACCACCAGGTCGGCCGCCGGGCCCGACCCGTCGGCGGCGAGGCGGAACTCCGCCGACCCGGCCAGGGAGAACACGAACACCAGCATCCGGTAGAACTTGCCGTCCACGTGGGGGCCGAGGCCGACCCGGCCGCCCGTGTAGCGCATGTACCGCGCCTCGGTGGGCCGGAAGGCCGCCGCCCCCGACGCCGCCGGCCAACCCGCCACCCCGTCGACGACGGCGCGGCACAGCTCGTTCACCCACGGGTGGTGGGCGTCGCCGGCCCGCAGGGTGAGCTGGTCGGCGCACTGGTCGATGCCGTTGACCCGCTCGGGGAGGGCCAGGAACCGGCCGCCGGCGGCCCGGGCCTCGTCGATGAGCCCCGCCCGCTGGCCGGCGGCCAGCACGCCCGCCAGGTGGGCGAACCCCCACCGGCGGACGCCGTCGTACACGGCGCCGTCCAGCCGGTCGCGCAGCGCGGGCCGGGGGCGCGCCAGCAGGCCGACATCCATTCCGCAGCGCGGGTCGTCTCGCATGCCGTTGGCCACTGTGGCAGCCATGGCCGGCGCCAACCTCCCCCGGTCGGGGGAGCACTCGGCCGCCGGCCGGGGGATTTCCGGCCCCCGGGGCGGCGCGGCGGGCCACGACGGGGGAGGATCTGGCTGATCACCGCCATGCCCGACCCCCGATCCCCGGAAGGAGGTGATTTCGCATGCGACGCATCCTCACGAAGATCGCGGTTACCCTTGTCTCGGTCGCCGGTGTCGTCCTGACGCAGGCCGCCACCGCCCACGGCAGCAGCTTCAACTGGAGATGACGGCCGACGAGCACCAGGGGCAGGGCTGAGTGCCGGCTTCCTTGCCACCGCCCCGCGACCCGCCCGGGTTCGTCGTCCTCGCCGCCACGACCATCGGGGCCGTGGCGGCGATGGTCGTGTGGGCGGCGGTGTCGGGGGCCACGCACGGGATCGCGTGGTCGGCCCTCCTGGTGTGGGTGGTGTTCTGCGCGGTGGCCAACGTGCTGCGCGTCCCCGTCTCCGAGCACGTCTACCTGAGCCTCAGCAGCTCGGCGAACATCGCGGTGGCGGTGCTGTTCCCCCTGCCCGTGGCCGGGCCGCTGGTGTTCGTCGCCGCGCTCTCCGAGTGGGAGATCCGGCGGGAGACGAGGGTCCTGCACGCCCTGTACAACCGGGCCCAGCTGGCCGTCTCGGTGGCGGCGGCGGCCGCCGTGTTCGAGCTCGACGGGAACACCCTCCACCCGACCAACGCCCTGGGGGCGATCCTCGCCTACCAGGCCACCAACCTGCTCCTGGTGGCGTCGGCGGAGACCACGTGCCGCCGGGTCCCCCTCGCCCGGGTCGTGCTCCGGATGCTGCCCCGGGGGCCGGCGGCGGCCACCGCCTACGTGTTCCAGTCGCTGATGGGGCTGGTCCTCGGCCTCACCTACCTGCGGGTCGGGGCGTGGGCGGTAGCCGTGCTGATGATCCCGCTTCTCGGCGCCCGCTTCGCCCTGCGGGCGGCCCGCCAGCTGGAGATGGCCGAGCGCGACCGGCGCCGGCTGTCCGACCAGCTCATCGACGAGCGGGAGCGGGAGCGGTCGCGCATCGCCAGCGACATCCACGACAGCGTCCTCCAGCAGCTGGCCGCCATCCAGATGCAGGTCGACACCGTGGGGTCGGCGCTCGACGCCGGCTGCAGCGACACGGCGGCCGCGCTGGCCCGGCGCACGGCGGCGGGCATGGAGGCCGCCATCGGCGACCTGCGCCGGGTGGTGCGCAGCCTGCGCCGGAGGTCGCTCGACGCCGGCGGCCTGCCCGGCACGCTCAAGCGCCTGGGCCGGTCCTTCCACGCCGCGTCGGCCGTCGAGGTGGAGGTCGACTGCGATACCTTCACCGCCGACGTGCCGCTGTCGCTCGAGCTCCTGCTGTGCGAGTGCTGCGAGGAGGCCCTCACCAACGTCGCTCGCCACGCAGCGGCCTCGTCGGTGCAGATCCGGCTCAGGAGCGACGGGAACGCCGTCGAACTGGTCGTGGTGGACAATGGCGTCGGGAGTGGCAGCGGGTGCGCCTCGTCGGGGCTCGGGCTGGTGCTCACGAGGGACAAGGTCAACCTGGCGGGAGGAGGGGTGTGGGTCGAAGGGAGGCAGGGAGCGGGGACCAAGGTGACCGTGCGCCTGCCCATCCCGCCGGCGGAGTAGGGCTCGTCCGCATCGCCATCGCCGAGGACCACCGGGTGGTCGCCGAGGCCATCGCCACCATGCTCGGGTTCTCGGAGGGCTTCGAGGTGGTGGGGCTGGCCGACTCGGGAGAGGGCGCCGTCGACGTGGTGGCCCGCCACGCCCCCGACGTCGTCCTCATGGACGTGTCGCTGCACGGACTGGGCGGCATCGAGGCCACCCGGCGCATCGTCGACCAGCACCCCGGGACGCGGGTGCTGGTGCTCACCATGCACGACGACCCCGAGACCGTGCGCGACGCGGTGGCGGCGGGCGCCTCCGGCTTCCTCCCCAAGAACGTCGGGCAGGCCGACCTGGCCGCCGCCATCCGGGCGGTCGCCGGCGGCGCCGGCTTCCTGCACCCGTCGGTCACCCGCCCGTTCCTCAAGGCCTTCGGCGAGCTGGCCGAGTCGGCCCAGCCCCAGGTACGCCTCACCGAGCGGGAGTACGACGTGCTCGAGCAGCTGGCCACCGGGAAGACCACCAAGGAGATCGCCCGGGAGCTGTTCGTGGGCGAGGAGACGGTCAAGACCCACCTGAGCAGCGTCTACCAGAAGCTGGGCGTCACCGACCGCGTCCAAGCCGTCGCCGCCGCCCTGCGCCGGGGCCTGGTGAAGTAGCCGGCGGCGCTCAGCGGTAGACGTGCACCTCGGCGCCCAGCGGCATCACGCCGTTGGCCCAGATGAAGTTGATGGCGGCGTTGGTGACCCGCACGCAGCCGTGGGACGCCGGGAAGGGCGGCACGCTGGGCGAGCCGTGGATGGCGTAGCCGCCCACGAAGTACTTGGGCCGGAACAGCTCCCCCAGCTCGGAGATGCGCAGGCCGTCGATCTGGCGCACGACCCGGAAGCGGCCCTCGGGCGTCACCGCCACCTTGCCCCGGCCGTAGGTGCGGCCGTTGCCGGTGGAGGTGTTGAACACCCACTCGGTCCGGCCGTCGACGGCCACGATGATGATCTGGCGGGTCTTGTCGATCTCGACGACCCGGCCGCTGGTCGTGCGCGGCGTCACCGGGGCGGCGGTCTCCAGGAGGCGCATCTCACCGGCGTCGAGGTGGCCGTCGCGGGGCAGGCCGTTGGCCTTCTGGAAGGCGTAGACCTGCTGGGTGGTGAGGGGCGAGAAGCGCCCGTCGACGCTGCCCCAGTAGCCCAGGGCCAGCAGCCGGCGCTGGAGGTCCTCGACCGACGGGCCGACGGCGCCCAGCCGCAGCGCCGGCCGCCCGCCGACCACCCAGTACCCGCCCGCCGGGCTGCGGGCGGCGCCGACCACCCGCCTGCCCGCCACCAGCCGGCCGGTGGCCGAGCCCAGGGCCGGGGCGTCGCCGAAGGCCGACACCGCTCCGTCGTCGGCCACCAGCCAGTAGCCG
>JBOGHR010000099.1:0-1920 GCA_050744905.1 Acidimicrobiales bacterium | reverse complement strand
ACATCGACGCGGTCGCCGGTCACCAGGCCGGGTGGGAACTGGCCGGCCTTGAGGGCCACCGCGGCCACCACCGTGCCCGGCTCCAGGGCGCGGTCGGGGGCGAGCTGGGCCTCGCTCAACAGGGCGCCGGCCACCAGCGGGGTGGCGGGGCGGCGACCGATCAGGGCCGACCGCCGGGCCGCCCCCACCAGGGCGACGCCCGGTCCGGTCCTGACCTCCACCTCCCGCAGGTCGGCGTCGACCAGGGCGTGGCCGGCCGGGACCGGGCGGGCCACGGCCAGAGCGGCGACGGTGTCGGCGGCCGAGCCGTAGAGGGCGGCGAAGCCGAGGGCGGCCACCGCGGCCACCAACGTGCCGCCGAGCACCAGGGGGTTGGCCCGGCGCCGGCGGCGCTGGTGGACGCCGGCGGGCAGGCCGGTGGTGGGCGCCGGTGGTGGTGGGACCGGGCGCACGCGGGGCATGGCGTTGGCCATAAGGGAAGCCCCCTTTCGCAGGGTGGGTTCAGTAGTTGACGGTCTGGACCTCGATCACCCGGACCGAGGTCGTGGTCGAGCGGGACACCGTCCCGAGTTCGCCACCGCCGGGAGCTCCGGTCACGGACCACGACACACGCCAGCGCAAGGTGGCCGTGACCGGGTAACGCAGTCCCGGCTGGTCGATGGAGGGCCGGGAGTAGACGAACGAGCAGGCGGTGTCCTGGCGGTCCTCGGCCAGGGCCGGGTTCCACGGTTGGCCCGGACCGGGGCAATGCACCGTTGCGTTCTTGCCGGTGCCCATGTCCCAGTCGAGAGCCGCGGGCACCGCCCGCACGGTGACGCTCACCCCTGGCACCGACACCGTAGACACCTGCGGGCGCCACAGCGCCTCGTCGGTCCACAAGAACGTACGGACTTGCACGATCTGATCGAGGTCGGGCCGAGGGCTCATGCGGATCTCCGGCGCCGGCAGGTCGAGGCGGCCGAGTGCCTCGTCACGGACGTCGGTGGGTGGGCGGTCGCCGACGTAGATCGACTTGGCCGTGCGGGCACCGCCCGGGCCGACACACTCCTTGCTGAGCCAGCGGCCGGTGCCGTCGGTCTGGACGGGCTTGCCGGTCTGGTCGTCGTAGACGAGGAGGTTGGCCGGAAGGTCGAGCCGCCTGTACGTGCAGGTCCACTCGCTGGCGCCAGGGCGACTGGTCGACCGGGGCCGAGTGGTGACCGCTGCGGAGGAGTCGCACCCGGCCTCGTCGCAGATGGCTCGGACGCGCCGGTCCGGGGACCCCGGCGTCGGCGTCGACTGCGCAGGTCCGGCGACGGGAGACTGCGCCGCCGCCGGCACGGCCGCCAGGACGACGCTGCTCACAACGAGGACTGTTCCGAGCCCGCGCACAATCACCTGGTGCACGGCTCATCCCCTCCACCGACGGACGTCACCTTCCACGTGCCGTCGATGAGTCGCATGACGACAACGAGGCGAGCTGGGCCGGTTCCAGCCGGTTCCACGACGGCTCCCGTCTTGACGTCGTAGGTCTCGCCGGAGCTGCTGGAGCAGTCGGTGATCGTCGCCTCTGCCGGGCTCTCCATCGTGATCTTCGGTGCCAGCTCCTCCTCCGGCGTGCCCCCGCCCCGGAAGGCCAAGCCACGCAGGCGGAGGTTCTGGAAGTAGTCGAACAGGTGGGTGTACTCACCTCCGCCCGCCACCGGGCCGAAGGTGGCCTTGAACTCGACCGGGTCGAACGGGCCGGTCCCACGGCCATAGGAGTCGAAGGCTCGCCAGAACGCGAAGTACTGGGCTCGCACCGCGTCCTCGACGGTGGGAGCGGCAACGGTGGTGGGCGCCGACGTGGCCGGCGGGGCGGTGGTGACGGGCGCCGTCGTTGTGGTTGGTGTGGTGGTCGCCGTCGTCGTCGGGCGGGGGCCGTCGGCGCCGTCCGTGCTC
>JBOGHR010000098.1:0-2067 GCA_050744905.1 Acidimicrobiales bacterium | reverse complement strand
CCCCCCGACCGCGTCGACCCCCGCGCCGCCCAGGCCCTGGCCGCCCTGTGCGCCCTGTCGGTGGTGGTCGGCTATCTGGGCACCGTCCTCACCCAGACCATCACCTTCGCGGCCGGCGAGTTCGGGGCCGGCAAGGGCGCCCAGGGCGTGGCCCTCGCCGTGGTCCGGGCCGACGTGGCCGTGGCCCTGGCTCTCGTGGCCGTGGCCGACCGGCGAGGGCGGCGCCGGGTCCTCCTGGCCTCCACCACGGCGGGCTGCATCCTCACCGCCACCGGGGCGCTGGCCCCGTCCCTGGCCGCCCTGGCCGGCAGCCAGGTGCTCACCCGGGGGTTCGTGACGGCGTCGGTGATCGTGCTCACCGTCACCGCCGCCGAGGAGATGCCCAAGGGCTCCCGCGCCTACGCCGTGAGCCTGCTGGCCATGACGGCCGCCCTGGGCGCCGGCGTGTGCGTGTTCCTGCTCCGCTTCGCCGACGCCTCCGGCGGCTGGCGCCTGCTGTTCGCCGTCGGGCTGCTGGGCCTGCCGGCGGTCCGGGCGGTGGCGAGCCGGTTGTCGGAGAGCCGGCGCTTCGAGGCGCCGCACGAGAAGGCGCGCCTGGCCGGCCACGGCCGGCGCTTCTGGCTGCTGGCCGTGTCGGCCTTCCTGTTCAACCTGTTCTTCGCCCCCGCCGCCCAGTTCGGCAACGAGTACCTGCGCACCGAGCGCGGCTTCAGCGGCGCCCGCATCTCGCTGTTCACCATCCTGACCGCCACGCCGGGCGGCATCGGCGTGATCGTCGGCGGCCGGCTGGCCGAGCGGGGGCGCCGGGCCGTCGGGGCGGTGGCGCTGGTCACCGGCGTGGGTGCCACCGCGATGCTCTACCAGTCGTCGGGCTGGGGCATGTGGGGGTGGGCGGCGGTCGGCTCCGTCGTGGGAGGCGCGACCGTGCCCGCCCTGGGCGTGTACGGGCCCGAGCTGTTCCCCACGTCGCTGCGGGGCAAGGCCAACGGCACCATCGCCGTCCTCGGCCGGCTGGGCAGCGTGGTGGGCCTGGTCGCCGCCGGGCTGCTGGCCGACTCCTTCGGGCGCCTGGGGCCCGCCCTGGCCCTGCTCGCCCTGGGGCCGGCCGCCCTGGCCGTGCTGGTGCTGGCCGCCTACCCGGAGACGGCCCACACCGAGCTGGAGGACCTCAACCCGGAGGACGCCCCTCCCGGGCCCGGTCCGTGACCCAGGCGGCGACGGCGGCGGCGACCTCGGCGTCCCGGCCCTTCAGGCCGTGGCCGTCGCCGTCGAGCCACACGTGGGTGACGGGGCCGGGGATGGCGGCGGCGTGCTCCTCCAGCTCGGCAGGCGCGGCGAACGGGTCCCGGGTGCCGGAGACGAACAGGCAGGGCACGTGGAGGCGGGGGAAGTGATCGACCCGGAGCCGGTCGGGCCTCCCCGGGGGGTGCAGCGGGTAGGAGACCAGCACCAGCCCCAGGCAGGCCAGGCCCTCGGCGGCCGCCATCGAGCAGATGCGCCCGCCCATCGAACGGCCGCCCAGCACCACCGCTGCCGGGTCGACCCCGGTCCGTTCGGCGAGCGCCGCCGCCTCGTCGCGCACGCAGGCGATGAGCTTGGGCGGCCGGTCCGGCGCCTTGCGCCCCTCGCGGCGGTAGGGAAAGTCGGCTCGCACGACGGGCAACGGGGCCAGGGCCTTGTCGATGGCTACGAGCGCCGGCGTCTCGCGCCCGCTCCCGGCCCCGGGGAACAGCAGCACCGCACCGGCTGAGGCCATCGCTCGACGGATTCGGCTAGCCGGCCAGGAGGATGCGGCGGGCCTCGGCCAGCTCGGCCAGACGGACGGCGGCCGCGGCGGTGTCACCACCGTGGTCGGGATGCGCACGGCGGACCAGGGCCCGGAAACGGTTCTGCACGGCCCGCCGGTCGGGCCGACCACCGTCGGCGAGGTCGAGCACGCCGATGGCCCAACCGACGGGGTCGCGGTAGGCCTCGGCCGACCAGTCATGGTGGCGCGCCAGCCCCGAGAGGTGCGCCACCAGCGAGCCGTCGATCGCACCGCTCCACCGCATCGCCTTGCGGATCGCC
>JBOGHR010000097.1:0-4082 GCA_050744905.1 Acidimicrobiales bacterium | reverse complement strand
GGCGACGGCCGGGCGGCCGAGGGCGAGGGCCAGGCGGCCCACGAAGGTGCGCACGTGGAGTGCCTCCACCGGCCATCCCCGGGCCTCCAGCTCGGCGGCGATGCGGCGGCTGCGCCCGAGCAGGTCGGGCGGGGGGACCCGCTGGTCCTCGCACGCCGCCACCTGGGCCTGCACGGCCACGTAGCCCGCCTGGGCCGCCCACGGCAGCCGGCGGGCGGCCCGGAAGCGCCGAGCCGCCTCCTCGGCCTCGTCGGCCGCCTCCTTGGAGGCCCCCTGGGCCAGCAGCGTGCGGGCCAGCAGCAGGCGGGCCTCGCTCAGGTGGGCCACGTCGCCGGTGGACTCCAGGGCGGCTACCGCCGCCTCGGCCGCGGCGTGCGCCTCGGCCACCAGCCCGGCGGCCAGCAGGACCTCGCAGCGGTCGCCCTCCAGCACGGCGACCAGCCGGGCCGGGCGACCGAGGAGGTCGTAGGCCCGCTCGACCCGCTCGAAGGCGGCCAGCGCGTCGGGGAGGCTCCCCCGCCGGCCGTGCACGAAGCCGGTGTTGTGGGCGGCCATGGCGGTGAGGACGGGCAGCCCGCACGCCACCGACAGGCGCTCGGTCTCGGCCAGGTCCTCCAGGGCGGCGTCGAGGCGGCCCTGGTAGGCGTGCAGGATCCCCCGGTTGAGCCGCAGGCGGGCCACCGTCGGCCGGTCGTCGCCCCCCTCCAGGAGGCGCAGGGCGCGCTGGTAGGCGGCCATGGCCGCGTCGAGCTGGCCGGCGCGGGTGAGGTAGACGGCGTAGAGGGACTCCACCGCGCCCTGCACGGACGGCGGCGCGACCGCCCGGGCGGCCAGGATCTGCCGGCGGGCCCCCGGGGCGTCGCCCCGGCTCATCAGCGAGTAGGCCAGGCCGGCCCGGGCCAGGGCCTCGGGCTCGGCCAGGCCGGCCGACGTGGCCTCCGCCACCGAGCGCCGGTAGCTGGCCACCGCCTCCTTGCCGCGGCCCAGCTCGTGCAGGCACAGGCCGACCACCCAGTGCGCCGTCGCCCGCACGGCCGCGTCGTCCCCACCGTCGAGCAGGCGCCTCGCCCGGTCCAGCACGGCGGCGGGGTCGACGTGGCGCTCCTCGGCCAGCCTCCGGAGCACGTCGACGGCACCCTCGGGCGGCACGGGCGACATGCTAAAGACTCGGTATCAGCGCGTCCGGCGGCGGCTCCGGAAGCAGACGAAGGGAGAAGCCGATGGCACAGGGGAAGGGCGACGACAGGCCGCGCCCGCGCGGCGCCTGGACCGAGCGGGTGGCGTTCGCCGACGGCGGTGCCGGGGGCGGGTTCGCCTACGTGCCCGGAGCGGTGCTCACCACCGACCCCGGCCGGGCCCTGGCCGAGGCCCGGCGGCGATGGGGCGACCGGGTGGAGGCGCGCCGCGAGCTGGGGCCGTTCACCGAGCTGGTCGGCGCCGAGGACCCCGTGGCGCTGGCCCGCGAGCTGCGCATGCTGGGCGTGGTGGCCCAGCCCGACCACGTCGCCTTCGCCCACTGCGGGCCGTGCTGCCCGCCCCACCCCGCCGCCTGCGGGGGCGGGGCGGGGGCCAACCCGGTCTACGCCACCCCGGTCTACGCCACCCCCGTCTACGCCACCCCGGCGGCGCCGGCCCGGCGCACGGGGGTGCGCCGCAGCAGCGCCCGCCCCGCCGCCGACGGGACGGACACCACCGGCGCGGAGGAGGCGTTCGGGGTGAAGGCGCCGAAGGGGGCGCCCCGCGTGATCGTCCTCGACACCGGCCTGGCCGGCGAGAAGCCGCCCAAGGCGCTCCGGGCCGCGGCCGTCGCCCCGGCCACGGCCGCCGACGTGGACGCCCCCGACGAGGACGGCAACCGGTTCCTGGACCCGGCGTCCGGGCACGGCACCTTCATCGCCGGGCTCGTGCAGCAGGTCGCGCCGGGGACCGACGTGGTGCTGCACCGGGTGCTGTCGACCATGGGCGACGGGGCGGAGTCCAACATCGTGCAGTGCCTCCTGGGCCTCGACGTGCCCGATCCCAAGCGAACCGTCGTCAGCCTGTCCTTCGGCGGCTTCGCCCTCGAGCAACCCTTCTGCATGGAGTGGGCCATCCGCGGCCTCCAGGCCCGGGGAGTGGTGGTCGTCGCCTCCGCCGGCAACGACGGCTCGTGCCGGGCGACGTTCCCCGCCGCCTTCCCCGACGTGGTCTCGGTCGGGGCCGTCGGGCCGTCGGGGCCGGCCCCGTTCTCCAACTACGGTCCCTGGGTGCGGGCCTGCGCTCCCGGCGTCGACCTCCTCAGCACCTTCTTCCAGGGCTACGACGGCGACGAGCCGGCGGGCGAGGACGGCGTTGACAACGACCGGTACGAGGGCTGGGCGCTGTGGAGCGGGACGTCGTTCTCGGCGCCCGTGGTGGCCGGCGCCCTGGCCCGCGCCATGGCCGCCGAAGGCTGCACGGCGGCCGAGGCCGTGAGGCGGGTCGTGGACGAGCCCGGGCTCATGCGCATCCCCAACCTGGGCACCGTCGTCAACGTCCTTTGACCACGGGGCCGTGCCGGACCGGCCGCTCCCGAGTAGATGGGTCACCGAAATGGTGAGCTGTTCACTCGGGAGTGGGCTGATGCGGCGGGCGCTGGTGTCGGCCGCCGCGGTGGTGGTGGCGGCGGCGTGCAGCTCGGCCAGCCCGGCCGAGCGGTTGCTCGCCGCTCCGGCCCGCACGGTGGCCGAGGGGACGGCCCGGGTGTGGCAGCGGGTCGAGGTGACGCCGGCGGGCGGGGTGGCCGGCGGGTCCGGGCCGGTGGTGGCGACCGCCCAGGGGGTGGTCGACTTCGGCGCCGCCGAGGGTGCCCTGACCGTCACCATCGGCGGCGAGGAGCTGGAGGTGGTGTTCCAGGGCGCCACGATCTACCAGCGCCTCCCCGACGCGGCCGCCGCCGGCGCCGGCAAGGACTGGGTCCGCATCGACCTCGACGCCATGGGCCAGGCGGTCGGCGTGGAGGGGCTGGCCGAGCTGGTGCGGTCCCGGTCGAGCGACCCCTCGGCGACGCTCCAGTACCTGCGGGGCGCCGCCGGCTCGGTCCGCACGGTGGGCGACGAGTCGATCCGCGGCGCGCGCACCACCTGGTACGAGACGACGGTCGACGTCGGCCGGGCCGCCGACGGCGCCCCGGCCGCGGTGGCGGGGACGATCCGCCAGATCGAGGAGGTGTTCGGCGTCAGCCGCATCCCCACCGACGTGTGGATCGACGGCGACGGCCGGGCCCGGCGCCTCAGGCAGGCCGTCGACTACTCGGCGGCCGGGCGCTCGGGCCGGTTCCCTCCCGGGACGCTCCCCGAGCGCGTGGACCTGACGGTCGAGCTCTACGACTTCGGCCTACCCGTGTCGGTGCAGGCCCCGCCGGCCGACGAGGTGGCCGACTACGCCGACGTCGTGGACCGGGCCCGGCGAGGGGAGGGGTCGGGCACGGCGTCGCCCGCCACCGACGCCCTGGTGGCCCGCCTGCTGGTCGAGCTGCCTCCCGGCTACGAGCGCCAGCCCGACGACGTCGGCGACACCGGCCCGTCCGACCTGGACAAGGCGGTGCGCGACGACGGGGCGCCCGACGCCCGCCAGGTCCTGGAGGCGGATGGGTTCGTCGCCGGGTACCAGCGGATGTGGACCAAGGACCAGGACGGGATGATCGTGGACTTCGTCTACCAGTTCTCGTCGCCGGCGGGCGCCACCCACTACCGCGACCGCACGCTGGAGTCGCTCGCCGGCGAGCCGGGGGCGACCGAGCTGGCGGTGCCCGGCGTGCCCGGCGCCACCGGCGTCCGCATCGTGGAGGACGACGAGCACACCGCCGTCGTGCTCGTGACGAGGGGCGGCCTGCTGGGCCAGGTGGTGGTGGTCGGGCCCGACGCCGGCCCCGACGCCGTGCCGGTGGCCCTGGCCCGCCAGCAGTACGACCGGCTCGGGTAGGCCGGCCCCGCCCGCCTCGGCCCCGCGCTAGGCCGAGCGGGACCGGGCGTGGCCGCCGGGCTCCACCACCCACTCCAGGACCCGGAACGCCCCCAGGCCGGCGGGGTCGACCAGGGCGGCCGCCTCGCCCACCCGGCTGC
>JBOGHR010000096.1:0-4097 GCA_050744905.1 Acidimicrobiales bacterium | reverse complement strand
GAGGCCTCATTCGGGCTGCGGCCATCGACGGCGCTCGGACGAGCGTGGAGAGCGAAGATCGGGGACCACCTGCCGTACGGCCAGCTCGTTCTCCTAGCCGTCGGCACCCTATGCGACCAGAGTGCGCTCTGTACACGCGACCCGGACGGCGTGCGCGCCGAGGTCGCGAGCATGACCGGGCTCGAGGCGTGGAAGGTCTCCGAGGTCGTGCGTTTGCTTGTGCGCGACGGACACCTCCTCGAAGCCGAGGATCACTTGACAGTCGCATAGCGGCTCAATCTCCGCGAAACGCGGAGATTGAGGCGGTGTGACGCGGGAATGGACCCTCACGGCAGCCTCGCAGGACCCTGGCACCGAGAGAGGCCCCCGGTCATGCGGCGTAGAAAGGGCCCGGAACCGAACGGGCCGTCCTCACCGTCCTCGTGTGACATCCCGGCCCGTCTGTCCCTTTGGCGATCGGCCTCCGGCATTCCGCTGGAGGATCCCCTTTCGCTGCGCCACGGACCAAGAGCGGCAACCTCGTGGAGCGCGATGATGAACGTCGACAGGAGGTGGGAGACATGTCGAGACAACGGTTCTTGCCGGCGATGTTCGCGGCCCTGGCCCTGGCCACCGTCCATGCGGGAGCGGCGTCGGCCGCCCACGTAGCCCGGATGGAGGTCAAGCCGGCCCAGGTTGCGGCGGGCGGCGAGGTCTCGGTCTACGGGACGCCCAGCTGGGCGCCGGTGCCGGTGTCGATCCACTGGAATAGCGTCGACGGTGAGGTCCTGGGCACCTTCCCGACGACCTCCGGTGGGAATGCCCAGTGGGGACCGGGCACGGTGAAGATTCCGGACGTGCCGCCCGGGGTCTACGACCTCGTGGGCACCCAGGACCCGCCGGCCACTCAGGTTGCCCTCCGGGGCGTGCCGGCCCGGGCCCGGGTGATCGTGACGGGACCCGGTGGGGCCCTGCCGCCGGAGGCGAAGGGGACACCACCCTTGCAGGGCCTCGGGGCCCTCAAGGAAGAGGGGCCGAAGACGTCGAGCCTCGTCCTCCTGGCTGCGGCCGTGTTCGTGGTGACGCTGGCGCTCGGCCTCCTTCCGGGCTGGATCCTGCGCCGGCGGGCGGTGGCGTCGTGAGGGCCCCGCGGCTCACCGCTGCCCTGCTGCTGGCGGGTGGGGCCATGGCCGCCGCCGGCGGCGCCGCGGCCGAGGTAACCCCAGCCGCGCCGGTCGGGCGGACGGCCCCAGTCAAAGCCACGGCCACCGACATCCGGCCGACGCGCGCCTATGAGCCACCCACCGTGCTCATCCACCCCACCGACCCCGACACCGTCGTGGGCGCCACCATCGAGCTCACCTCCGGCGAGTGCCGGCTCCTGCGCAGCCACGACGGCGGCCGGGGCTGGGACCTCCTCGAGACGACGCCATCGCCGCCGGAGTTCCCCCAGTGCTTCAAGGGCGCCGTGTACGGCTACCTCAACGAGACTCCCATCGCCTGGGGTCGCAATGGCACCCTGTACTGGGGCCTCAACGGCCTCCATCCCACCCGCGTCGACCCTGACACCAGTGTCCTCGTAGCCCGCTCGACAGACCTGGGCGACACCTGGTCATCGACCGTCGTCGCCGACGCCCGCCCGCCAACGACCAGGGCGGTGACCAACCCGAGCCGGCCTGTGACCGGGCTGGCCGTCGACAGCACCTCGGGCCCGGACGACATCGTCTACGTCGCCTGGCAGACGTTCCCTGCCGGGACTGGGCCTCGGGAGGTCCTGTTCTCGGTGTCGACCGACGGCGGACGCACGTTCTCTGCGCCCCGCCTCCCCTACGACGAGGCGACCAACAAGCGGCTGGGCGGAGAGCCGGGGCTCGAGGGCCTGCCGCCCCAGCTGCGGGTGGCCGGCGACGGCACCCTCTACATCCTGATGCCTGGGCGCAGCGACGACAGTTCGATCCCCCACCGGCTGCTGCTGGGCAAGTCGACCGACAAGGGCGCCACATTCACCTACACCGAGGTGGCGGGGCTGGTGGAGGCCAACTCGACCCCCGGCCTGGCGTGGTCGCCCGAGGGCAACCCGACCGGCACCCTCCACGTCGTGTACGAGGACGGGTACGGGCAGCCGCTCGGCGTGCGCAAGATCTTCTACGCCCGCTCCACCGACGAGGGGGCCACATTCACTCCGCCGAAGCTGCTGAACGACGACGACCTGGCCAAGCGCTACAGCCAGTTCAACCCCAACGTGAGCGTCGCGCCCGACGGCCGGGTCGACGTAGTCTGGTGGGACTTCCGGGACTCGGCCGGGCTCTACGCCACCGACGTCTACTACGCCTACTCCACCGACAACGGGTCCACGTGGTCGCGCAACTTTCGCGTCACCGACCAGTCCATCGACCGCAAGGTCGGCACGTGGAGCAACAACTTCGACTACCGGGCCCCGCCGTCGATCGCCTCGACCGACGAGACCGCCCTCGTGGGGTGGGACCAGACGTCCCCCGACGGACCGTGGCAGGACCTCATGACGGCCACCGTCCAGCTCGCCGAGCTGCCCCCGGACAATGCGGCCATCCCCTACGTCCTCGTCGCCCTGCTCGGTCTGGCGGCCGGCGGCCTGGCCCTGCTCGCCGTGGCCAGCGCGGTCCGCACTCGCCAGGACGCGGCCCGGCGGGACGCCGAGGTCAGGGAGGAGGAGGCGGCCAGCCGCCGGTGAGCGGGGCGAAGCCGTCGGTGGGCCAAGCCGCTCGTAGGCGACCTCCCTCATCACCCCGGACGACGATTGGCACCTGCGGCCAACGGCTGAGGCCGCCGTCGGCCTCCCAGCCGCTCGCTCCCACTCAAGGACGGTGTTGCCGCAGGCGGATCCGGCTGCGGAACGCAGGCGCCAGAAATGACAGATGTCGGCCGCGCTCACGCCGCCCCGTAGGCGGTTCCTCCTCCGGACCGGGTCGGGGCCGGCGGACCCGGTGCCTCAAGTCGACGCAAACTTGGACGTAGTGGGGTTGAGCTGCTCGATGAACCATCCGAGCACTTCGAGGATCGCTCCCCTGCCGGCTGAAGGTGCGGGCCAACGTTCGACCACCCGTTGGCGCCATCGATTGCTCGCGAATGCGGAACGGCTACAGGGCGCCTGCAAGGGGGGTTCATCTGGACAGGAGTTGCACAGCTGGCGCTCGTCCCGGTAGCCGATCCACTTGCGGGGCACGTCGCGATGACCGGTCGGCACGCGAGCGGCACGCCCATCCCGTACGCGTTGCTGTTTGGCTCACTCTGCCGAGCCGGGCGCCCCCGTCACCTGGATCGAAATGAGTCGGCGTCGGCACGGCGCGACACTTCGGGGATGACCAGTTCCAGGATCGACGAGGCGCTCGAGGAGGCCCGCCGCTCCCTCCCCCGCCGCCCCACCGCCGACGAATTGCCGCTGCTCCGTGCCCGCGGTGCCCTGATCGTTGACATCCGGCCGAGCGAGCAGCGCGGCCGCGACGGAGAACTTGCGGGAGCGGTCGTCGTGGACCGCAACGTGCTCGAATGGCGGCTCGATCCCACGTCCCCCCACCGCATCTCGGAAGCCGGAGGCGCGTCACGGGAGATCGTCGTCGTCTGTAACGAGGGCTACGCCTCAAGCCTGGCTGCCGCCAGCCTGCAGCGACTCGGGCTACGGAATGCCACCGACCTCGACGGCGGGTTCCAGGCCGTCATGGCGCAAAACAGGACCTGACTTGTTCGATCGACGTAAAGGGCAAGCGTGCCGTCCGCGCCGTCAGCGGTGCCAAGCCGTTCCCAGGCGCCTGCCATCGCCGCCGCCAGGCCCACCGCGCCACCCGAACAATTGCTGCCACGGTGCGACGATGATGGGCCGGTGCCGTGACCGGCGTTGCCAGCAGCCCTGCATCGGGCCGAAGGTGGAGCTGTGACCCGGCATCCGAACCAGCGCGGCCGAGACTCGCTTCCGGTCGAGCTGCGCCGGGTAACCGTCTCCCCCGCCGCGAGGGCCTGGGTCGCCACGGAGACGGGCGGGGCGGTCGTTCGAGCCAGGCGGCTCCCCGGCGCGTCGACATCGGCGGTCCACCGCCTCGACCTCTCCGACGGCCGGGCCCTCGTCCTGCGACGGTACGTCTGGC
>JBOGHR010000095.1:0-4901 GCA_050744905.1 Acidimicrobiales bacterium | reverse complement strand
TCCGTGCTCCGCGCCACGACCGCGATCACCGCCACGACGACCGCGGCGACCACGG
This sequence comes from Acidimicrobiales bacterium, assembly GCA_050744905.1. GTDB lineage: Bacteria > Actinomycetota > Acidimicrobiia > Acidimicrobiales > DATLFN01. The sequence goes on along the minus strand of JBOGHR010000095.1, from coordinate 4,846 downwards.
CCGCCATCACGACCCAGCCACGGCGGTCCTGCGGCGGCAGCTGGGGCTCGGCAGGGACCGGCCCGGAGTCCTCGACCCCGGGGAATCTAGGCGGACTTTGAAGGCTCATGCGACGGTTGTCCTCCCTCCACGACATCGGTCGCAATTCCACCGAAGTCGTCAGTTCCGGTCAAGACGCCACGAGCGTTGGTAACGCGGCGTTCACGGGCAACGGCCGTGTGGGCGCGCTGCGTCGGATTGGAGGGAGGACCGTGGGTACCCGGTCCTCCGAAGGGCCCGACGCCGAAGCGCCGGCAGGTCCGCACCAGCACGGAACCCGACCGGACAGTGATGATACCCCCGGACCGCTCTGGCGCAAGGGTTTTGTCGCCGATGTCGCGTCGGGCGCCCTGGTCGGCCTTCCTGTGTCGCGTTCGGCCATGTCCTCGGCCACTACCTCCGTGAAGCCCATTGCTCAGGAGGACCGGGGCCCATGCCCTACGAGCGCAACGAGGTGCTGGCCCGTACCGAGCTGGCAGAGCTGTGCGACGAGCTCCTCGGTCCCCACAAGGGCCGGGGACCATCAGCCACCTGGCCGTGCCCGAGCACCGGGCACGGGCCCCAGACCGGCCGCACCCCGCCGGTGGGGGTGTTCCGGACCCACTACGGCGAGCAGCGCTGGCGGTGCCACGGCTGCGGGGCGGGAGGCAGCGCCCTGGACCTGGTGATGCAGACCCAGGGCCTCGACTTCGCCGGAGCGGTGGCCGTGCTCGGTCGGCGCAGTGGTGCCGCCGAGCGTCCCGGGCAACGCCCCGACCGGCCCGTCCGGGCCGGCGACGGGCCCCGACCGCCGGCGCCCGTCCCCACGCCCAGCCCGGTCGTCGAGGACTACGTCGCCGCCTGCGAGGCCTTCTTGTGGTCGCCGGCCGGCCGGCCCCAGCACGCCTGGTTGGCGGGGCGGGGCCTGGGCGACGAGGTGCTGGTGGCCAACCGGGTCGGCGCCGACCCTGGACCGCGACGCATGGCCCGGTCGCCGGGGCTACCCCGGGGCGGGATGGGCGTCGTGCTGCCGGTGCTCGACGAGGCGAGGCGAGCCACCTACTTCCAGACCCGCTACCTCGGCCATCCCCGCCGCCGCTACGAGAACCCGGCCACCGCCCTGGTCGGCGTCTCGCCCCGCCTGGCCGAGGTGCGCGTGGCCGGCCCGTGCGTCGATCCCGACGCGGTGGTGGTGTGCGAGGGGATCCTCGACGCCCTGAGCGCGGCCCAGGCCGGCCAGCGCGCCGTCGCCGTGCTCGGGGTGGGAGCGCCGAACAGGGCCGTGGCCGACCAGGTGGTCCAGCGCTTCGCCGGCGAGCGGCTGGTGGTGGCCTTCGACGGCGACCCCGCAGGACGCTCCGGTGCCGAACGCATGGTCGAGTTGCTGGCCGACGCCGGCGCCGGCGAGCGGATCGGCGTGCTGGAGGTTCCCGGCGACCTCAACGACTGGCTCCGGGCCAGCGGCGACCGCTTCCCCGCCGAGCTGGGAGCCGCGGTGGCCGCCGGGGGAGCCGGGTCGGCGGGCGGTTCGACTCCCGCCATCGAGGACGCGGTGGAGACCATCTGGTACCGCCACGTGCTCGTCGACGACCCGGCACTGGCCCGATCCAACGGCGAGCGCATCGAGTCGGCCCTGGAGGCCTTCGGCGCCGGTCGCCCGCCTCCACCGACCACGGCGGCGACCGCCGGCCTCGACGCTGACCTCGGCGACTTCGCCTACCGCTTCGCCCTAGGCGACGACCGCGCCGCGGTTGCCGCCGACCTCGACCACGCCAGGCGGGTCGTGCGCGCCTGGACGGCCGACCTGGGCCACGAGCCGTCCGTGCTGAGCGCCGAGCCGGAGATCCCGGCGATGGCCCTGGCCCGGGTGGCGGCCGCCGCCATGGAGCCCGCCGGGCTCAGCCTCGGAGTCGGGCGATGACTCCGCCGTCCTTGCACGATCACCAAGGAGCCCCCGTGCCCGCACCTACCCGACCCGCGGATCCCCCTGGCCCGTCCACGACCCTGCACATCGTGGCGTGGCCCGACCCCGTCATCGACACCCTCGGCTTCGACCCCCGCTCCAGGTACGTGGAGTCGTACTGGCTGGGCGTGCTCGGGCCGTCCACCACCTGGCTCATGCGCCGGCTCGTCGCCGGCCTCGACGCCTCGCCGGCCGGCTACACCCTCGACCTGTCGGAGACGGCGCGCTCGCTCGGGTTGGGCGACAGCGGGGGGCGCAACTCCCCGTTCGTGCGCGCGCTGAGCCGCTGCACCCAGTTCGACCTGGCCCAGGTCCACGGCGCCGGCACGCTGGCCGTGCGGCGCCGGGTTCCTCCGCTGAGCCGTCGCCAGGTGCAACGGCTCCCCGAGTCCCTCCAGGCCTCGCACGCCGAGTGGGAACGGTCGCGCCAGCGGGTCCCGGCCGTCGGCCGCGGCCGGGTGGAGCAGCTGGCTGCGACGCTCATCGAGCTGGGGGAGGACGTCGGCGAGGTCGAGCGCCTCCTCGTGCGCCTGCGCTTCGAGCCCGACATGGCCGGCGAGGTCGCCCGAGGAGCACTGTCGACGACCCACTCTGCCCCGACGCCGGCAGGGCTCAACGGCACGGCGCCGGTGCCGCCGTGCCTGCAGCGCCCCGCCGACGGTCTGGAGCTGTAGCCGTGGGACGACGCGCGCAGAACCCGGTACCGCTCCGGCCAAGGACTCGTCGGAGCGTCCATTCCCAACCCAAACCGCTCATCAGCGTCGAGGAAGCGGCTGAACTGCTGGGCCAGAGCCGATCGTCGCTGTACCGCTCGATTGCCCGTGGTGACCTGCCGCTGCCACTCGTCAAGATCAACGGCCGCAACCGGATCCCACGCATGGCCGTCGACCGCCTCGTTGCAGGCGAGGTGCCGCGGCAGGCCCATGAGGCGAGCGGGGACGGGTCAGCCGTCGGCTGACGCTGCAAGCTGCGGCGGGTCGAGCAGCTCGCCGGCATTCCCCGGCGAAGCCTCGGCCGCTCATCAGCGTCGAGGAAGCAGAAGAGCTGCTCGGCCAGAGCCGCTCCTCGCTCTACCGCTCCATCAGCCGCGGCGATCTGCCGCTACCGGTCGTGACCATCAACGGGCGTTACCGCATCCCGAGGGTGGCACTCACTGGGGGCGAGTTGCCGACCATGGCGGGGGGAAGACGGGGATCAGCCCCCTGTCTGTCGCTGTTCCGGTTTCGGTTCCGGGTTCGGCCGCGCCCCCGCTCTGGTCCGCATCCGAATGCTTCGGGTGGCGTACCGCCGACCTCTTTGGCGCTGCGTCGTTCGGCGGCGGCCCGAACAGGGCGCCGACGTGCTCGGCAGCCCTGCGGTCCTCGGTGGTGAGCGCGCCGGTGTAGTGCCGCGCCATCTGGACTGTTGACCAACCGAGGCGTGCCTGCTTCTGGGCCTCGGTGATCACCGAGTCGAGGGTCGTCGACTGGAAGTGGCGAAGCGAGTGGAGGTGGACGTCGGCGGCTACGCCGGCGAGGTTCCGCACCTTCGTGAATGCGTGACTCAGCCCATCGGGATGGGGTGGGACCACGGCGGTGGGGTCAGTGGCGAAGACGAAGCCGTCAGTGGCGAGCTCGACCTCGCACAGTGCTGCCAGTTGGAGCCGATCGGTGCGCAGCGCGTCGAGCTCGGCCACGGTGCCACGGTCGAGGGCAACCCGGCGAATGCTGGCGCGGGTCTTGGGGGCCTTGACCTCGGCACCACCCATGCCGTTGATCACGGCCTCGTCGATGAGCACCGACCCGTTCTCCCAGTCGACGTCCGCCCAACGGATGGCACACACCTCGCCTCGACGCGCGCCCGTCGCGGCCACGACACGGATGAACGCGGCCACCCGGGTGTCGAAACCCCTCGCCGTTGCGAGCAGCGCCTGCACCTCGTCGAGATCAGGGCAGCGAACCTCCTTGGGGCGCTCCCGAAGGCTCCACTCCGGCAACTCGGTGTCCGCCACCGGGTTGGGGAGGCGGTTCCCGCTCCACTTCCGGGCCAGGCGGCACGCCCGATGGAGGACGGCCCGCGCGTACTGGACGCTCCCCTGGCCCAGTCCCTCGTCCTTGAGCTGGCGTAGGAACTGCTCGATGTCGTACGGGCTCAGCGAGCGGATCTTCCGCGGCCCGATGCTGTGGCGGATGTGGCGGTCCCAGATGCCCTTGTAGCGCCGCACCGTGGTCGGGCTGAGGTCCTGCCACCCGTTGCGCTCCCAGCCGGCCAGAGCGTCGTTGATGGTCGTGTCGCGGTCCCACTCGAGAAGGACGTCGGTGTCGGCCTCTTCCAGCTCCGTGACGAGCCGGGCCAGCTCGCGCTGCGCCTGGCGCTTGCCCCCGTGGAACGTCTCGCTCCGGTGGCGGACCCTGCCGGTGTCGTCCCTCCCGAGGAAGACGCGCAGTTCCCACACGCCCGGCCGCTTCTCCCGCAGCCCACCCTTCACGCCGCCTCCCATCGATTGTTGGGATTTTGTTGGGATGAAGGCTACCTTAGAAACCCGGCCGGGACCACTACAACGCTGTGACCTGGGGTTTTACCGAGCCCGAGAGGGGAATCGAACCCCTGACCTACGCATTACGAGTGCGTTGCTCTGCCGGCTGAGCTACTCGGGCGGGGCGGCCAGCGTAGCGGTGCCCGGGGGGCGATCAGCGGCCGCCGGCGTCCACCTCCAGGCGGCCGAGGCGCACGAGCAGGGCCTGGAGCAGCAGCGTGACGTTGGGGTTGTGGGCCAGCGCCTCGTTGGCCGCGCCCACCGCGTCCACCGCCGCCAGCTCGGCCCGTGGCCGGGCGGCGGCGGCGAGGCGGTCGCGGTAGGCGCCGGCCAGGGCGGCCAGGCCGAAG
>JBOGHR010000094.1:0-2230 GCA_050744905.1 Acidimicrobiales bacterium | reverse complement strand
CGCTCCACCTTGACCCCAGGGCCCCGTCGCCTGCTCAAGCGCATCCAAGCCCCGAACCTCCGGTTCGGCGCGCCCCAACATCAACCCGCGACACGCCCGCAGACACGCTTGACAATCCGTTCCACATCAGTCCTCTTGGGGTTGGGCCTGGGCACGCTTGCGGATCTCGTCGACGACCGCCGGGTCGGCCAGCGTGGTGGTGTCGCCGAGGGCGCGACCCTCGGCCACGTCGCGCAGGAGCCGCCGCATGATCTTCCCCGACCGCGTCTTGGGCAGCTCGTCGGTGAAGACCACCAGCTTGGGTCGGGCGGTGGGCCCGATCTTCTTCGCCACGTGGCCCCGCAGCTCCTCGCCCAGCGCCGGGTCGGCCTCGACGCCGCCCCGCACCGTCACGAAGGCCACGATGGCCTGCCCGGTCACGGGGTCGGTGGCCCCGCACACGGCCGACTCGGCCACCGCGGGGTGGTCGACCAGGGCCGACTCGACCTCGGTCGTCGACACCCGGTGGCCGGAGACGTTCATCACGTCGTCCACCCTCCCCATCAGCCAGAAGTAGCCGTCCTCGTCCACCCGGGCGCCGTCGCCGGTGAAGTAGCGGCCCTCGAAGCGGCTCCAGTAGGTGTCCCGGTAGCGCTGGGGGTCGCCGTAGATGCCCCGCAGCATCGACGGCCACGGCCGGGTCAGGGTCAGGTAGCCGCCCCCGCCGGGGCCGACGGGCCGGCCCTGGTCGTCCACCACCTCGGCCTCGATGCCGGGCAGCGGGAAGGTGGCCGACCCCGGCTTCAAGGTGGTGGCTCCGGGGAGGGGGGCGATGAGGATGGCGCCCGTCTCGGTCTGCCACCACGTGTCCACCACCGGGCAGCGCCCGCCGCCGATGTGCTGCCAGTACCAGGTCCACGCCTCGGGGTTGATGGGCTCGCCCACCGAGCCCAGCAGGCGCAGGGAGGACATGTCGTGGGCGGCCGGCTCCGCCGTCCCCCACTTCATGAACGTGCGGATGGCGGTGGGAGCGGTGTAGAGGATGGTGACCCCGTAGCGCTCGACGATCGACCACCAGCGGTCGCGGCCCGGGGTGTCGGGCGACCCCTCGTACATCACCCCCGTGGCCCCGTTGGCGAGCGGCCCGTAGACGATGTAGCTGTGGCCGGTGACCCAGCCGATGTCGGCCGCGCACCAGTACACGTCCCGGTCGGCGTCGAGGTCGAAGACGTACCTGGTCGTGAACGCCACCTGCGTCAGGTAGCCGCCGGTGGTGTGCATGATCCCCTTGGGCTTGGCCGTGGTGCCCGACGTGTACAGGAGGTAGAGCAGGTCCTCGGCGTCCATGGCCTCGGGCTCGCACACCGCGCCGGCCCCGGCCATGAGGTCGTGCCACCAGTGGTCGCGGCCCTCGCGCATCTCCACGTCCGACCCGGTCCGGCGCACCACCACCACGTGCTCGATGGACGGCGTGCGGGCCACGGCGGCGTCGGCGTTGGCCTTGAGGGGCACCACCGCCCCCCGCCGCCACCCGCCGTCGGCGGTGACGAGCACCCGGGCCCGAGCGTCGTCGATGCGGTCGGCCAGGGCGTCGGCCGAGAAGCCGCCGAAGACGACGGAGTGGGGAGCGCCGATGCGGGCGCAGGCCAGCATGGCCACCGGCAGCTCGGGGACCATGGGCAGGTAGACGGCGACCCGGTCGCCCTTGCGCACCCCGAGCGAGCGCAGCACGTTGGCGAAGCGCTGGACGTCGGCCAGCAGCTCGGCGTAGGTGACGCTCCGGGTGTCGCCCGGCTCGCCCTCCCAGTGGTACGCCACCCGGTCGCCCCGGCCCGCCTCGACGTGGCGGTCCACGCAGTTGTAGGCCACGTTCAGCCGGCCGCCCACGAACCAGCGGGCGAACGGTTCCTGCCAGTCCAGGACGGCGTCCCACTCGTCGTACCAGTCGAGGGCCAGGGCCTGGCGGGCCCAGAACCCCTGCCAGTCCCGGCCGGCCTCGTCGTACAGCGACCGGTCGGTCACCAGCGCCGTGCGCCTGAAGGCCTCCGGTGGCGGGAAGGTGCGCCCCTCGACGGCGAAGGAGTGGATCGCCGGTCCTGCTGCGCCTTCCGCCATCGCCGCCTCCTCCGGGTCCGACCAGGCCGGGACCGAGGCTACCCACCCCAGGTCGCGCAGTCGACGACGGCCGGCACGGCGGCGGCAAGCGCGGCCCCGATGCCGCCCGAGGCGCCCCGCTCGCCCATGGCCAGGA
>JBOGHR010000093.1:0-1887 GCA_050744905.1 Acidimicrobiales bacterium | reverse complement strand
CCCTAGGCGACGCCCCCGTCGCCCCCGGCGCCGGGCCGCCCCCCCTCGAGCCGCCTTCCACACGACCGCCGGCGCGCCACCGCGCGCCACCCGCCTCGGCGCTCCGAGAAGGAAGGCAACTCGAATGCACGACCGCGACACCCGACCCGTCCGGGGCGGGGCGCGCCTGGTCGCCGCCCTGGTCGCCCTGGTCGCGGTGGCCGGCGCCGGCTGCGGCGACGGGGGCGCGGCGGGCGCCGTCCGGCCGCTCGTCATCAGCGCCATCCCCGACCAGGACCCCGAGCGGCTCCGGCGCCTCCATGGCGCCGTGGCCGATCACCTGGAGCGGGCCCTGGGCGTGCCCGTCCGCTACGAGCCGGTCACGGACTACACGGCGTCGGTCAGCCTGTTCGCCGCCGGCGAGCTGGACCTGGTGTGGTTCGGCGGGCTCACCGGCGTGCAGGCCCGCCTTCAGGCCGAGGGGGCCCGGGCCGTCGTCCAGCGCGACATCGACGCCCGGTTCCGCAGCGTCTTCATCGCCAGCACCACCAGCGGCCTGGGGCCCGTCGACGACGCGGCCGGGCTGTCGGTCCTCGCCGGCCGGCGCTTCACCTTCGGCAGCGAGTCGTCGACGTCGGGGCGCCTGATGCCGCAGTGGTTCCTGGACCAGGCCGGGGTGGCGCCCGCCGACTTCGCCGGCCCGCCCGGGTTCTCGGGCTCCCACGACCGGACCATCGCCCTGGTCGAGGCGGGCACCTACGAGGCCGGCGCGGTCAACGAGCAGGTCTGGACGGCGCGCCTGGAGGACGGCACCGTCGACCGGACCAAGGTCAAGGAGATCTTCCGCACCCCCGCCTACCACGACTACCACTGGGTGATCGGCCCGGGCGCCGCCCAGCGCTACGGCGCCGGCTTCGTGGAGGACGTCACCCGGGCCTTCGTCTCCCTCGACCGGGCTGATCCGCAGGACAGGGAGGTCCTCGACCTCTTCGGGGCCGAGGCGTTCGTCGAGGCCGACGACGCCGACTACCGCCGGATCGAGGACGTCGGCCGCCGCCTGGGGCTCATCAGGTGACAGCGGCCGCCGGGCCCCATGGAGCCGAGCCGGTGTTCTCCCTGCGGGGCGCCGGCGTGCGGTTCGGGGCGGTGGAGGCGCTGGCCGACGTGGACCTCGACGTCGGGGCGGGCGAGCGCGTCGCCCTGGTCGGGCCCAGCGGCGCCGGCAAGACCACCCTGCTGTCGCTGCTGAACGGCACGGTGGCGCCCACCTCGGGGGCGGTGCGGGCCCTGGGCCACGACCTGGCCGCTCTGCGGCCGGCCCGCCGGCGGGCCGTTCAGCGCCGCATCGGCACCGTCTCGCAGCAGTTCGACCTGGTGGGGCCCCTGCGGGTGGTGCACAACGTCAATGCCGGCCGGCTGGCCCGCTGGTCGCTGGCCCGGGCGGCGTGGTCGCTGGTGTCGCCCCGCGAGGCGGCCGGCGCCGAGGCGGCGCTGGCCCGCGTCGGCGTGGCCGACAAGCTCCACGAGCGCACGGACCGGCTCTCGGGTGGCCAGCAGCAGCGGGTGGCCCTGGCCCGGGTCCTCCTGCAGGACCCGGCCGCCATCCTGGCCGACGAGCCCATCGCCAGCCTCGACCCGGCGCGCGGCCGGGAGGTCATGGACCTGCTCCGGGACCTGGGCGGCGAGGGCGCCCGCACGCTGGTGGTGAGCGTCCACGCCTTCGAGTACGCCCTCAGCCACTTCGACCGGGTGGTGGGCCTGCGGGCCGGCCGGGTGGCGTTCGACGAGCCCGCCGGCCGGGTCGCACCGCCCATGGTGGAGGCCCTGTACCGCCTCGAGGAGCGCCGGGGTTGACGCCGCCCCTCGCCAGTGCCGAGCCCGGCCTGCTCGAGCACGAGGGCCTGGCGC
>JBOGHR010000092.1:0-4182 GCA_050744905.1 Acidimicrobiales bacterium | reverse complement strand
GTGCTGGGCGACCGGTCGGTCGACGCCGTGGTCGTGGCCGTGCCCGCCGCCGGCCATGCCGCAGTGGCCGGCCGGGCGCTGGACGCCGGCAAGCACGTGCTCGTGGAGAAGCCGCTGGCCCTCACCGTCGAGGACGCCGCCCGGCTGTGCGCGTCCGCCGAGGCCGCCGGGCGGGTCCTCATGGTGGGCCACCTGCTGCGATACCACCCGGCGTTCGTCGCCCTGGAGCGCCTGGTCGGCGCCGGCGGGCTGGGCGCCATCCGCTACCTGTACTCGAACCGCCTCAACCTGGGCCGGGCGCGCCGGCACGAGGACACCCTGTGGAGCTTCGCTCCGCACGACGTCTCCATGATCCTGGCCTTGGTGGGCGCCGAGCCGGAGCGGGTGTGGGCCACCGGGGGGGCATGGCTCCACGACGCCGTGGCCGACGTGACCACCACGCACCTGTCCTTCACGGGCGGCCAACGGGCCCACGTGTTCGTCTCCTGGCTGCACCCGTTCAAGGAGCAGAAGCTCGTCGTGGTGGGCGACGAGGCCATGGCCGTGTTCGACGACGGGGAGCCGTGGGCGTCGAAGCTGCGGGTGTTCCGGCACGGGATCGCCTGGCGGGGCGACGTGGGCGAGGCGGTGCCGGCCATCGGCCGGTGCATGGCGGTGGAGCCCCGTGAGCCCCTGGAGGTGGAGTGCCGCCACTTCCTGGAGTGCGTCGCCACCGACGCCGCGCCGACCACGGACGGCCCCGAGGGCCTGCGGGTGCTGCGGGTGCTGGCGGCTGCCGCCCGGTCGCTGGAGGACCGCGCCCCCTCGTCGGCCGAGGCCGGCCGGACGGCGCCGCCCGGCGCCTTCGTCCATAGCTCCGCCTACGTCGACCAGCCCTGCGAGATCGGTCCCGGCACCCGCATCTGGCACTTCAGCCACGTGCTCGCCGGGAGCCGCGTCGGCCGGGACTGCGCCATCGGCCAGAACGTGATGATCGGTCCCCGGGTGGTGGTCGGCGACCGCTGCAAGATCCAGAACGGCGTCAGCCTGTTCGAGGGCGTCACCCTGGAGGACGGCGTGTTCTGCGGCCCGGCGTGCGTCTTCACCAACGTGGCCAACCCGCGAGCCGAAGTCGACCGGCGCCACGAGCTCCGGCCCACCCTCGTCCGGCGGGGCGCCACCATCGGGGCCAACGCCACCATCGTGTGCGGGAACACCATCGGCCCGTGGAGCTTCGTGGCCGCCGGCGCGGTGGTGACCGCCGACGTGCCGGCCCACGCGCTGGTCGCCGGCGTCCCGGCCCGCCGCATCGGATGGGTGAGCCACGACGGCGAGCGGCTGGGCGACGACCTGGTGTGCCCGCGGAGCGGCCGCCGCTACGCCCTCACCGGTCCCGACCGGCTGGAGGAGATCACCGCCACCGGCGACGAGCCGGCGCCGCCCGGCCCCATCCCGCTGGTCGACCTGGGCGCCCAGCGCCGGCGCCTCGGGCGACGGATCGAACGAGCCGTCGCCGGCGTGCTGGCCCACGGCCGCTTCGTCCTGGGCCCCGAGGTGGCCCGCCTGGAGGACGAGCTGGCCCGGGTCTGCGGTGCCCGCCGCGCCGTCACCTGCGCCAGCGGGACCGACGCCCTGGTGCTGGCGCTGCGGGCCCTCGGGGTGGGGGCGGGCGACGCGGTGGTGGTCCCCGCCTTCACCTTCGCGTCCACGGCCGAGGCGGTGGCGCTGGTGGGGGCGACGCCGGTGTTCGCCGACGTGCGCCCCGACACCTTCACCGTCGACCCCCAGAGCGTGGCCGGCGCCCTGGGCGAGGCCGAGCGGCACGGTCTGCGGGCGAGGGGCGTCATCGCCGTGGACCTGTTCGGGCACCCGGCCGACTACCCCGGCCTGGCCGAGGTGGTCGCCGGTCGGCACCTGTGGGTGATGGCCGACGCCGCCCAGAGCTTCGGTGCCGGCGTGGGCGGTCGCCGGGTCGGGACCCTGGCGGCGGTAACGACCACCAGCTTCTTCCCGGCCAAGCCGCTCGGCTGCTACGGGGACGGCGGCGCCGTGCTGACCGACGACGACGATGTGGCCGAGCGGATCGCAAGCCTGCGGGTGCACGGGAAGGTGGGCGACGACCACGTCGCCGTCGGGGTCAACGGCCGCCTCGACACCATCCAGGCGGCCGTCCTCCTCGAGAAGCTGGCCGTCTTCGGCGAGGAGCTGGCCGCCCGCCGGCTGGTCGCCGGCCGGTACGACGCCGGGCTGGCCGGGGTGGTGGCCGTGCCCGAGGTGGCCGCCGGCGTCTCGCCGGCGTGGGCGTGCTACACGGTGCGGGCGGCCGAGCGGGACAAGCTGGCGGCCCGGCTGGAGGAGGCGGGCATCGCCACCGCCGTGCACTACCGCCGGCCGCTGTCGCACCACCCCGCGTACCGGGCCTTCCCCCGGGCCCCCGGCGGGGTCGGCGTCGCCGAGCGCCTCTCCCGCCAGGTGCTCAGCCTGCCGATGCACCCGTACCTCGACGCCCGGTCGCAGGACCGGGTGGTGGGCGCCGTCAGGGCGGCGCTGGCCTGAGGGCCTGCCGGCCTCTCCTCATAGATCCCCCCTCGCCCGTGGCGGGGCGGCCTGCGAACGATGAGAATCGCCGGTGGCCGCTCCTGGCCGCCGAAGGCGGCCCCTCCGGCTGCCGGCCGGGAGGACAGGGCGGAGGCCGGCGGCTCCGCCGCCCGGCCGGAGCACCGCCAGCTCGGCTCGGAACGGGTTCCGAGCCGATTCTCCCCACGGGTCAGGACGACTGACGAGCCAGCTCGCCCAGGTACTCGTAGGCCCGGGCGTGGAGCGGGCGCGCCCGCCACCTCTCCAGGTCCCACTCCTCGGCCGCCTCCAGGTCGTCGAGGAAGTGGCCGGCGATCTCGGCGGCCACGCCCCGGTCCTGGATGGCGACGTTCAGCTCGGCGTCGAGGGCGAAGGAGCGGTGGTCGAAGTTGCTGGAGCCGATGTTGGCCCACTCCTCGTCGACCACGAGCGTCTTGGCGTGGAGCATGGTCCGCTGGTACTCGAAGATGCGCACCCCGGCGTCGAGCAGCTCGCCGTAGGAGCGCTGGCCGGCCCGGCGCACGACCTGCTTGTCGACCTTCTGGCCGTTCACCAGGATGCGCACGTCGACCCCCGCCGGGCGGCGTCGCACAGGGCCTGCATGAAGCGCCGGCCGGCGGTGAAGTAGGCGGTCGTGAGCCAGATCCGCTTCCGGGCCCCCACGATGGCGAGGTAGCCGCCGCCGTGGCGCCGGTGACCGGTGAGCTGCGCGTCACCTGGAGGGGGACGCCGCCGTCCACGGCGGCGAGGGGCGGCAGGCGGGGGCCGGCCACGATCTCGCCCGTCGACTCCGTCCAGCTCTCCAGGAACCCGCCCAGGATGTCGCGGACGGCGGGCCCCTCCAGGCGGGCGTGCGTCTCCCGCCAGTGGTCGGGGTCCTGGGCGTCGCCCGTCCACATGTCGGCGATGCCGACGCCCCCGGCGAAGCCGACCCGGCCGTCGACGACGAGCAGGCGCCGGTGCATCCGGTTGTTGACCTTGCCCACCGTGTACCACCGGGGCGGGCGGAAGAACGCCACCTTGACGCCGGCCCGCTCCAGCCGGTCCACGCCGGCCCGGTCGAACCGGGCGGACCCGTACCCGTCGAGCACCACCCGCACCGCCACCCCGGCCCGGGCCCGGTCCACGAAGGCGTCGTCGAACTGCGTCGTGATCTCGCCCGGCCAGTAGATGTAGGAGGAGAAGTCGACGGTGCGGCGGGCCGAGGCGATGGCGTCGAGCATGGCGGGGAAGGTGCGGCAGCCGTTGCGGAGGATGCGAATGCCGTTCCCCTCCCGCAGCGGCATGCCGGTCACCGCCTCGATCAGCCGGGCGAACTCCGGCGTGCCGGGGGAGGGCGGCTCGTCGATGTCGAACGGGTCGGAGGTCAGGCGCCGGAACCTGGCGGCCGCGTAGGCGAAGGCGCCGCCGGCGGCGACGGCGGCGCCCACGGCCGCTCTGCGACCCCGCCGCGGCTCCCCGCCCCCCCTCAACGGGCCCACCCGGTGTCGTCACGAGCCGTCGCCGCCGCTGACACGGGAGGATCCTACCGGCCGTCGCCCGTCCGGGCCGGGAGGTCGCCGGCGGTGCACGCCATGCGTCCCGGGCGCCGGGCGCCACCCCCCGGCGCGGCGAGCGGCGCCTCGC
>JBOGHR010000091.1:0-3822 GCA_050744905.1 Acidimicrobiales bacterium | reverse complement strand
CCACACCGGCGGCGGCGGCCGGAACCTGGGCTCCGACCGCACCCTTGCCCGCCCCCCGGGCGCTTCACACCGCCACCCTGTTGGGCGACGGGAGGGTGCTGGTGGCCGGCGGGGCCGGCGGAGGCGGCGCTCCCAAGGCCACCGCGTCCATCTACGACCCCGTCGCCGGTAGCTGGACGGCGACGGCCGCCATGGGCACCGCCCGCTCGGGCCACACCGCCACCCTGCTCCCCGACGGGCGGGTGCTGGTGGCCGGCGGGCGCACCATCGATGCCTCCACCGGTGCCCGGGTCCCCACCGCCGGCGCCGAGGTCTTCGACCCGGAGGGCGAGGGGCGCTGGGTCCCGACGCAGCCGCTGGCCACGGCGCGCAGCGGCCACACCGCCACGCTCACCGGCGGGCGGGTCCTCGTGGCCGGGGGGGTGAACGTGGCCGTCTCCCTGGAGGAGTCCCTGTCGTCGGCGGAGCGCTACGACCCGTCCGCCGGGACCTGGGTGGGCGCCGGCACCATGGTGGCAGGCCGCCTGGACCACAGCGCCACCGATCTCGCCAACGGCGACGTGCTGATGGTGGGCGGCTACCGGGGCCCGCGCTACGACGAGGACGACCCCGTGGACGCCGACGACGGGGGCGGGCCGTTCGCGCCGGCCGAGGCCTACCGTGCCGCTTCGGGCACATGGGAGGCGGTGGCCAACAACCGGATCGCCCGCGACTCCCACACCGCCACGGCCGTAGCCGACGGCACGGTGCTGGTCACCGGCGGCTACACCGCCACCGGCGACAGGCTCTCGGCCGGCGTGTCGCCCACCGCCTCCACCGAGGTGTTCGACCCCGGGCCGGGCAGCGGGCCGGGGTCGTGGCGGCTGGCCCGCTCCCTCGCCATCCCTCGGGCGCGGCACAGCGCGGTGGCCCTCCCAGGAGGGCGGGTGCTGGCCGTCGGCGGCCTCGGTCCCGACCGTGGGGCTCTGGCCTCGGCCGAGCTGTACGACCCGGGCGCGGCGACCGGCGACGGGAGATGGAGCGACGCCGGAGCACGGTCGGTCCCCGGCGCCGCCGCCACCGCCACGGTGCTGGCCGGAGGGCGCTGCCAGGCGCGCTGCGGGGACGTGGTGGTGGCCGGCGGCGGGAGCGACGTCTTCGGCGGTGGTGCCACCACCGCCGTCGACCTCTACACGCCGCCGCCCGAGGTGGCAGCCGTGGCGCCCGACTCGGGGCCGGTGTCGGGCGGTACCTCCGTGGTGATCACCGGGACCGGCTTCGCCGCCGCCAGCGACGTTCGCTTCGGCACGCAGCCGGCGCCCTTCGTCGTGGAGTCACCGACCCGGATCACCGCCACCACCCCCGCCCATGCGGCCGGCGTGGTGGCGGTGACGGTCACCACCCTCGCAGGCACCTCCGGGCCCCGCGTGCCCGCCCGCTTCACCTACGTCGAGCCCCCGGTACCGCTCGGGCCGGTCGTGCCGGTCGGACCTGCGAGCCCCGGCAACGGCTACTGGCTGGTGGCCTCCGACGGGGGCGTGTTCGCCTTCGGCGACGCCCGCTTCCTCGGCTCCACCGGGGCGGTGAGCCTCAACCGCCCGATGGTGGGGCTGGCACGGCCATGACCGATTCCCGGTGGCGGGCGGTGGTGCCGGCCCTCCTTGCCGTCGCCACCGTGTCGTGCGGGTCCGACTACCGGCCTGCCACTCCCGGGATCGTGGAGGTGACGATGGACGAGTACCGCTTCACCTACGACCAGACCGTGCCCACCGGGCGGGTCGTCGTACGGGCCACCAACGCCGGCGAGCTCGACCACGAGTTGCTGCTCGTCGCCATCCCCGAGGACTTCGACCGCACGCTCGCCGCGCAGCTGCGCTCGCCCACCAAGGTCGGGTTCGCCACCAAGGCACTGCTCCCTCGCCGGGGTCCCGGCGAGGTCGGCGAGTTCGCCACCGACCTCGAGCCCGGTCGCTACGGGTTCTTGTGCTTCCTCGTCGACGACGACGGCAAGAACCACGCCCGCAAGGGCATGCACTCGGAGTTCCGTGTCCGAGCGTGAGTGCGCATTCCGCACTCCGTACGCTCACCGAGCTCCAAGGCGCCCATGGGGGTCGAGCTGCATCCAATTCCCGTCGTGCGTGGTTCGTGGCTTTGACTACGGAGCGAGGGGCCAAGGTCCCAGTCGGCAGCGTCGACAGCCGACACCCTGGCCGGTGGTCACCCCTGGTCGGACCGCATCGCGAGGCTCGAGCCGAGCAGCCGGTCCCACGCCTCGACGGCGTGCGGCAGCGACGGGCGGACCTGGTGCCGATACCCCTGGGTCGTTCGCGTGTCCACGTGGCCGGCGAGATCGGCCACCTTCACGAGGTCGTCCAACTGATCAGCCACCAGCGACACGAAGGAGTGTCGCAGCTCGTAGGTGGTCCAGTCCTCCCCAAGCCCGGCCCGGGCGCACAACCGGCGGAAGGAACGGCGCAGGTTCGACAGGGTGTGCGGCGTGCGGTTCCTGGTGCAGAACACGAACCCCTCCGCATCGAAGAGGCCGAGGAGCTGCTGCTCGCTGCGGTGGCGGATGAGGGCGGCCACCAGGAGCGGGTGCAGGCCGAGCCGCCGCCGTCCGCGCTCGGTCTTCGGGGCCACCTGGCCGGCGTAGCGGTCGTTGACCTCCAGCGCCCGCTCGGCCACCTCGAGCGTCGGGCTGTCGCTGTCGATGTCGACGTAGGGCCAACGGAGACCGGCCAGCTCCCCCGGCCGCAGCCCGCACATGAGGCCGGTCAGCCACATGGCGGGCTGCGGATCGCTCGGGATCGCGTCGGCGAGGAGTCGCTGCGCCTGTTCGATGGTGAGCGACCTTCGGACCTTCGCCGGCCGCGATGCCGGGAGCAGGACGTCGGCGGCGGGGTTCGACTTCGTGCGCCGGTGGCGCAGGGCAAGTTGGCACGCCTGGTTGAGGTACAACCAGGTCCGGTCGATGGTGCTGGTGGCGTAGCCCGCCGCCGCCATGTCGCGGAAGAGCTTCTCCAGGCGCTCGGTGGCCGTGCGATCGACGAAGAGCCGGCCGATCCTGGGGCGGACCTGGTGGTCGAGGAGGTAGCCGGCGGTGGTCACGGTGTTCTGCGACTTCACCCGGACGTGACGGGATCGGCTGGTCGGCGTGGCGTTCGGGCACCCGGCTTCGAACCAGGCGTCCATGACCTCGTTGAACGTCGCCAGGCGGGGGCGGCGGTCCTCGGGGGCCTTGTCCTCGGCCCGCAGGGCCAGCAGCTCGTCGAGGTCGCGCTGGGCGTCGGCGCGGCTGACCCGCTCCACCTTGCGCCGGGAGCCGTCCGGGAAGCGCACCCATGCCATCCAGCGCTGCGCGGCCTCGCTCCAGCGGACGCTCGGGGCCCTCGACGTAGCCATCGGGCCAAAGGCTACGTTCAGTTGGCTACGTCGCGCCATTCTGGGAGGACCAGCGAAGCGGTACGGCGCTCTGACCAGGACCTTCGCGGTGGGCGCTGAGGGACTCGAACCCCCGACCCCTTCCTTGTAAGGGAAGTGCTCTCGCCAGCTGAGCTAAGCGCCCTGGGCGTCGCCAGGCGACGGCGGACCGGTGCCAAGTTACAGGGGGACCGCCGCCTCACCCCCGGAGCCGCCTTCGAGGTCCTCGTCGGAGCACACCTCGACCCCGGCGTGGCGAAGGGCCCGGGCCGTGAGGCCGTCGCCCGCCACCAGCGTCCTGGTGAAGGTGCCGTCGTAGACCTCGCCGCATCCGCACGACGGCGAGCGCGCCTTGAGCACCGCCCGGTCGGCCCCGAACGCCCGGGCGGCGGCGACCGCGGCCGCCGCCCCGCGCCCTCGGTG
>JBOGHR010000090.1:0-2092 GCA_050744905.1 Acidimicrobiales bacterium | reverse complement strand
CCACCCCGTCGCGCACCAGCACGTCGGCCCGGCGCGACCCGGTGGCGTCCACCACCGTGCCGCCGCGGACCACCAGCGCGGAGGGGCGCTCAGGCGGCAAGGTCGGCCCCCGAGCCGAGCAGGAGGTAGAGCACGGCCATGCGCACGGCCACGCCGTTGGCGACCTGGTTGGTGATGACGGCGTTGGGCAGGTCGGCCGCCTCGGCGGCGATCTCCACCCCCCGGTTCATGGGGCCCGGGTGCATCACCAGGGCGTCGTCGGCCAGCAGCGCCGCCCGCCGCCGGGTCAGGCCGTAGCCCGCCGTGTACTCGCGCAGCGACGGGAACAGCGCCTCGGTGATGCGCTCGGACTGGATGCGCAGGACGTAGACCACGTCGGCCTTGGGGATCACCTCGTCGAGGTCGTGGCTCACCGTCACCGGCCACCCGGCCAGGCTGGGGGGCAGGAGGGTGGGCGGGGCCACCAGGGTGACCTCGGCGCCGAGGAGGGCGAAGGCGGCGACGCCGGAGCGGGCCACCCGGCTGTGCTTGACGTCGCCCACCAGGGCGATGCGCAGGCCCTCCACCCGGCCCCGGCGCTGGCGGATGGTGTAGCAGTCGAGCAGGGCCTGGGTCGGGTGCTCGTGCCAGCCGTCGCCGGCGTTGACCACGCTGGCGTCCACCCACCCGGCGACCTGGCGGGGCACCCCGGCCGACGAGTGGCGCACGACCATGGCGTCGACGCCCATGGCCTCGATGGTCTCCACCGTGTCCCGCAGCGACTCGCCCTTGCTCACCGACGACGACGTGACGGCGAAGGTCATGGTGTCGGCCGACAGGCGCTTGGCCGCCGTCTCGAACGACAGGCGGGTGCGGGTGGAGTCCTCGTAGAACAGCGACACCACCGTCTTGCCCCGCAGGGCGGGCACCCGGGGGATGGCCCGGCTGCTCACCTCCACGAACGAGTCGGTGACCCGCAGGACCTCCTCGACGCCGTCGGCGCCCAGGTCGGCCACCGACAGCAGGTGGCGGCTCAACGCCGCACCGTGCCCAGCACGACGCCCGACTCGCTCACGTCCACCAGCTCGTGGCGCGCCGTGGGCAGGTTCTTGCCCACGTAGTCGGGGCGGATGGGCAGCTCGCGGTGGCCCCGGTCGACGAGCACGGCCAGCTGCACGGCCCGGGGGCGGCCGTAGTCGTTCAGGGCGTTGAGGGCGGCCCGCACGGTGCGCCCGGTGAAGAGCACGTCGTCGACCAGCACCACGGTGAGCCCGTCGAGGTCGAAGCTGATGTCGGTGACCGCCTCGGGGAGCAGCGGGCGCAGGCCGATGTCGTCCCGGTAGAAGGTGGCGTCCAGGGTCCCGACGGGCACCGCCGTGCCCTCGATGCGCTCGATCTCGCCCGCCAGCCGGCGGGCCAGCGGGACGCCGCCGGTCTGGAGGCCCACGAGCACGACGCCTTCGGTGCCGTGGTTGCGCTCCAGCACCTCGTGGGCGATGCGGGTGACCGCCCGGCGCAGGTCGTCGGCCGTCATCACCCGGGCCTTGGCGACGAAAACGCCCCCACGGGGGGGCGTCAGCGCACGTTCACGTTCGGCCATCGACTGCGGCCATGCCGCTTCCTTCCTGTCCGTGCGGGCCTCACCGGACCCGCTTCACGGTCAGAGAGGCACGGTAGCAGGTCCCCCGCACACCGGCGGGGCCTTCCCGACCACGGCTAGGCGCCGGCAGGCGTCGTCCCGGGCGACGTCGTCGCCCGCCCGGCGGGCCAGCACGGCCCGCACCAGCAGGGCCTCGGCGCTCCACGGGTTGCGCTCCAGGGCCCGCTCCACCGCCCGAACGGCGGCGGCGCCGCTCCCCCACTTCATCTCCAGGCGGGCCAGCCCGGCCCAGGCCCGGGAGCTGCCGGGGCCCCGCCGGGTGGCCTGGCGGGCCAGGTCGACGGCCGCCCGGGCATGCGCCTGGTCGTGGAGGCCGTGGAAGGCCTCGATGCGCGAGCCGATGGTGGAGACCTCGGGCCACGCCGGCAGCAGGGGCGCCGCCCGGGCCCAGCCGGCGGGCGACGTGTCCAGCTGGGCGTCGTGGAGCCGGGCCTCGCCGGCGAGGAGCACGGC
>JBOGHR010000089.1:0-3303 GCA_050744905.1 Acidimicrobiales bacterium | reverse complement strand
GCCCAGTCCCTTGCTCGCCATGTCGCTCCTCCCACCTCTGGGCCCGGCCGGGCCTCCGCCTGCTGGGTCGCACCTTCCCCACACCCACCGCCGCCAATCGCGGCCGAGCGCGTAGCGTCCGGGCGATGCTGATCGAGGGCATCCCCCTGTGGCTGGCCCAGACCAACGCCTGGATCGTGGCGCCGGCCGGGCCGGGCGGCGAGTGCGTGCTGGTCGACGCCCCGCCCGACCCGGCCGCCATCCTGGCCCGGGTCGCCTTCCACCGGTTGCGGCTGGTGGCGCTGCTCGCCACCCACGGCCACGTCGACCACGTGGGCGGCATCCCCACCGTGGTGCGGTCGTCGCCGGGCACGGTCCCCGTCCACCTCCACGACGGCGACCGCCACATGCTGGCCGACCCGGTGGCCAACGGCGCCCTGCTGGGCGAGGCGCTGGCCGCCACCGGCCTCGACCTGCGCCCGCCCGAGCTGGTCCACGGGCTCGACGACGGCCAGCGGGTGTCGGGAGCGGGCATGGCCTTCACCGCCCTGCACACCCCCGGGCACACCAAGGGGTCGACCTGCTTCCTGCTCGAGGTGGAGGGGGGGGCGCCCGTCCTGTTCAGCGGCGACCACCTGTTCAGGGGCTCCATCGGGCGCACCGACCTGCCCGGCGGGTCGACCGAGGAGCTGCTGGCGTCGATGGCCGACAAGGTCCTGCCCCTGCCCGACGACGTCCATGTCCTGCCCGGCCACGGCGCCACCACCACCGTGGGCCACGAGCGGCGGACCAACCCGTTCCTCCGGGGTCTGGCCACTCCCGAGTAAATAGCTCACCGAAAAGGTGAGCTATTTACTCGGGAGGGCCCCGGGTTGGTCGGGGAGGGCCAGGCCGAGGCGGTCGGCCAGGAACGACAGGGTGTCCACGGTGAGCTCGACGGTGCGGGTCACGGACCGGGCGGCGTGGCCCACCTTGCGCTCCCGGCGCAGGAGCACGGGGGCATCGTCGGGCGGGGCGGCGGTGGCCCACTGGAGGGCGGCGCACATCTTGCGGGCGTGGAAGGGGTCGACCCGGGTGTCGGCGTCGAACACGGTGAACAGCACCGCCGGGTAGCGCACGCCCTGCCGCACGGCGTGGTAGGGCGAGTAGGACAGCAGCCAGTCCAGCTCCTCGGGGATGTCGGCGGTGCCGTACTCGTCGGACCACGTGGCCCCCAGGCCGAAGCGCTCGTAGCGCACCATGTCGAGCAGCGGGGCGCTGCACACCGCCGCCCGGAACAGCTCGGGGTGGCGGGTGAGGGCGGCGCCCACCAGCAGGCCGCCGTTGCTCCCGCCGCTGATGCCCAGCCGGTCGGGGGCGGTGGTGCGGTGGTCGAACAGCCACCGGGCGGCGGCCGCGAAGTCGTCGAACACGTTGTGCTTGCTCTCCCGCATGCCGGCCCGGTGCCAGGCCTCACCCTCCTCGCTGCCCCCCCGCACGTTGGCCACCGCGTACACGCCCCCCTGCTCCACCCAGGCCAGGACCGCCGCGCTGTAGCCGGGGGTGAGGGCCACGTCGAAGCCCCCGTAGCCGTAGAGGATGGCGGGGCGGGGCCCGGCGTCCCCCTCGCCGGCGGAGCCCTCGCCGGCGGCCGGGGCGAGCACGAACATCCGCACGTCGGTGCCGTCGGCCGACCGGTAGGTGACCTGGCGGGCCGCCACCGCCGCCACCGCCACCCGCCCGGGGGCGTCCTCCCACAACTCGACGGTGGCGTCCCGCAGGTCGCAGCGGTGGACGGCGGGCGGGAGGACGAAGTCGGTGTAGCCGATCCACGCCTCGGTCCCGCCCTCGGGGCGGCCCCGCAGGCCTGTGACGGCGCCGAGGCCGGGCAGCGGCACCTCGAAGCGCACCCCGCCCGTCGCCCGGTCGTGGACGTGCACCCGGGCGACGGCGTGCAGCGTCGACGTCACCACCACGGCGTCGTCGGTGACGGCGAAGTCGTCCAGCACCGCCTCGGACTCGGCGACGAGGTCGTCCCAGCGGTCGGGCGCCTCCGGGTCGGCCACGGCCAGCCGGCCCCGGGGGGCGCCCCGGTTGGTGAGGAGCCACAGCCGGCCGTCGTGGCGGATGGAGGCGTCGGTCCAGGCGTCGAGCCCCTCCTGGACGACCCGCCAGCGGGGGCTGGCCTCGGCGGCGGCCAGGTCGCACAGGTAGACGTCGTTGCGGGGGGCGGTCCCCTTGGAGGCGCCCACGACCAGCCACCGGCCGTCGGGCGAGACGTCCAGCGAGTAGTACTCGGTCTTGTCCCGGCCGTCGCCGAAGACGAGCTCGTCGCCGACGGTGTCCGCCCCGACCCGGTGCCGGTACACGCGGCGGTGGAACTGGGCCTCGCCCTCGGGGACGGCCTCGGGGGGAAGGCGGCGCACCACGAACAGCTCCTCGCCGCCCGGCAGCCACGCCACGCTGGAGTAGCGCACCCGGTTGACGGGGCCGTCGAGCACCTTGCCCGTCCCCACGTCGAGGACACACAACGACGCCTCCTCGTCGCCGCCCTCGGACAGCTGGTAGGCGAGGCGGTCGCCCTCCTTGGAGGGGGCCCAGGCGTCGAGGGTGACGCTGTCGTCGTCGCTCAGGACGGCGGGGTCGACGAGCACCCGCTCCGACCCGTCCGGCTCCCGCACCAGCAGCACGGCGTGCTCCTGGCCGGGCGAGCGGCGGGTGAAGAAGGCCCGGCCGCCGCGGTGCACGGGCACGGTCACCAGGCCGGCGGCCAGCAGCTCGTGCAGGCGGGCCCGGAGGTGGTCCCGGCCGGGGAGGCGGTCGAGGTGGGAGCGGGCCAGCTCGTCCTGGGCCTCGCCCCACGCCCGCACCTCGGGGGAGTCGGGTTCCTCCAGCCAGCGGTACGGGTCAGCCACCTGCCGTCCGTGCAGGTCCTCCACCAGGTCGACACGGCGGGCCGCGGGATAGCGCATCGCTGCATCCTCCCACCACCGGGCCGGGCCCCGGACCGGCGCCCGGTACGCTCGGTCCCGCTCGCCCGAGTGGCGGAACGGCAGACGCGGTGGCCTCAAAAGCCACTGTCCTTCGGGACGTGTGGGTTCGAGTCCCACCTCGGGCACCGGTGGCGACGAAGGGGGTGGACGACGGCAACCGACCGACGGGCGGCGCTGCGCCGGGCGGTCCCCGTCCTCGCCGCCGCCGCCCTGCCCTGGTCGTGGTTCGCCGTGCGCGACCTCGCCCCCCTGCTCGACGTGGTGGCCACCGGCCTGCCGGCGGCGGTGGCCGGCCTGGCGGCCGTCGCCCTGGCCGTGGCCATGGTCGCCCGCCGGCCGGCCTTCGCCGTGC
>JBOGHR010000088.1:0-3900 GCA_050744905.1 Acidimicrobiales bacterium | reverse complement strand
GTCTTCGTCCTCACCAGCTTCGGCGACCGGGCGCTGTCGTCGGTCTGCCAGGCGGGGCTGGTGAACAACCTCAACGACGGCCTGGCGTGGGGGCTGTTCCCGGTGCTGTTCGCCGCCGCCGGGGTGTCCACCGGGTCCATCGGGGTGCTCGTCGCCCTGTACCCGGCGGTGTGGGGCCTCGGCCAGCTGGCCACGGGGCCGCTGTCGGACCGGATCGGGCGCAAGCGGCTCATCGCCGGCGGCATGTGGACGCAGGCCGCCGGCATCGCCGTCGTCGCCACGTCCACCGGCTTCGCCCCGTGGGCCCTGGGCGCCGTGGTCCTGGGAGCGGGGACGGCCATGGTGTACCCCACGCTGCTCGCCGCCATCGGCGACGTCGCCCACCCCTCGTGGCGGGCGTCGGCGGTGGGGGTGTACCGCCTCTGGCGGGACGCCGGCTTCGCCGTCGGCGCCCTGCTCGCCGGCGTGCTGGCCGACGCCTTCGGCCTGCGGACCGCCATCCTCGCCGTCGCCGCGCTCACCGCCCTGTCCGGCGTGGTCGTCGCCGTCCGCATGTACGAGACCCACCCCGGCCGCGGGGCGCCGGCGGGACGAGCTGGCCAGCCGCCCCTCGCCCGCTCGTCGCCGGCCCGCTGAGGGACGGCCGGCGGCGGCCGTCGCTTCAGGAGCGGGCCGGCCGCGCCGAAGTCCTTCCTCGCGGGCGCCTGGCGGTGCGGCGCCGGTACGATCGACCGCGAGAGGAAGGCGTCTCCCTGCACCCGTTCACCAAGCTCGACGACCCCATCCTCGAACCGGTGGAGGACTCCTGGTGGGAGTCGCGCGCCGTGTTCAACCCGTCCGTCGTCGTCCGCGACGGGCGGTTCCACCTGCTCTACCGGGCGGTGTCCGCCGACGACGAGCCGCCCGAGTACGTCTCCCGCCTGGGGTACGCGACGAGCGCCGACGGCATCGACTTCACCCGCCACGGAGCCGAGCCCGTCTTCCAACCCGACCCCCGCCACCCCGAGGACCTCCACGGGATCGAGGACCCGCGCATCACCGTGCTGGACGGTCGCACCTACGTGACGTACGTGGCGATCGACGTGCCGGCGCTGACCACCTCGAAGCTCTCGCGCACCGCCCTGGCGGTGACGGCGGACTTCACCAGCTTCGAGCGCCTCGGCGTGCTGACCCCCCTCCCCGACATCGACGACCGCGACTGGGCCCTGTTCCCCAGCCGGCTCGGCGGCCGCTACGCCATGCTCACCCGCCCCCAGAGCGTCAACGACCGCCTGGAGTACGTGAAGTGGGGCACCACGGACCAGCCGGCGGGCATCTGGCTGGCCACCTCCGACAGCCTGACGCACTGGGAGATGGACCGCGACGCCGGCAACCCGGTCGAGATCGGTGGACTGGCGCCCCGCCGGCCGTGGGAGGGGCGCAAGACGGGGATCGGGCCGGCGCCCATCGAGACGGAGGACGGCTGGCTGGCCGTCTACCACGGCAAGGACCGCGACAACGCCTACTACGGCGGCCTGGCCCTGCTCGACCTCGACGACCCCACCCGGGTGCTCGCCCGGCTCCCCGAGCCGTTCCTGGCGCCCGAGCAGCCCTGGGAGCGCAAGGGCGACCTGGCGAACTGCGTCTACCCGTCGGGGGCGGTGGTCAGCGACGGCGCGCTGTTCGTCTACTACGGGGCGGCCGACGACAAGTGCGGCGTCACGACGGCGGGCCTCGATGACGTGCTGAGGGAGCTGCGGAGGCACCCCGCCCCTCGCCCCTGAGGTCGCCCAGCGGCGGGCAGCCCCGGGCGACCCAGTCCCGGTACCAGCGGTCCCACCCTCCCCGGCGCCCGTGGCGCTCCTCCCAGTCCCGAGGCCTGGGGAAGACGGCGGCGTGGTCGAGTGCCCGGCACGCGTTGTCCCGGTCGACCAGGAAGCGGTACCCGAGACGGTCGGCGACCACCGCCACCGTCACGTTGTCGCACGAGTAGAAGCGGCGGTCGTGGTCCTCGGCGAAGCCGCCGACGTCGAGGAGGCCGGCGAGGGGCGCCGCCGCCCAGTTGAGCTCCCAGCCGAAGGCCGTCGCGGGCGACAGGCCGGGCGGGAAGCGGTGCCGGCTCTCGTCGACCCGCAGCCGCTCGGTCGGCGGCCCCGTCCACGGCCGGGCGAAGATCGTCACCTTGCCGTCGGGGGCCTCCACCGGCGCCGGCAGGGCGTAGGTGGCCGTGATGGCGGTGACGAAGGCGCGCCCGCCGTGGCGGCGGTGCGCCGACCAGAAGCGCTCGATCCCGTCGGGCTCGACCCAGATGTAGTCCTGGAGGCTGACCACCAGCTCGCCCCGGCAGTGGCGCAACGCCTCGTTGTGCGAGCGGTTCAGGCTCCACAGCCCCTCACCGGCGGCCGGGGCGGCGACGTGGCGCAGGCGCTCGTCGTCCACGAAGGCGGCCACCTCGGGCGCCCGCCAGGCGAACAGGCCGTCGCAGAGCACCCACTCGAAGTCCGGGAACGACTGGGCGCGCAGGGCGCCCCAGGTGACGTCGATCGACCCCGGGCGGCTGGTCACCGTGACGACGGAGACCGACGGAGCCCGGGGGCCGGGTGGCATCACGCCGGAGGCTACGCCCGGCCCGGTGGTGGCGGGCGGCGGTGGCGCCATCGGCGTCGAGCGTCAGCGTCCGATCCGCAGGCTCAGCGGTTGATGACCGCCTGGACCTCCTCCACCGGGAAGTCCTCGATGACCCCCTCGGTCTCCAGGCCGGCCAGCTCGCCCGACTCGGTGCCGAGGATCCACCGGCCCGTCCAGCGCTGGATGACCCGCACGTCGTAGTGGCCGACGTGGGTCCAGTAGTGGGTGATGGTGCCGTGGGGCCAGGGGCCGCCCGGGTGGTCGTAGGGACCGGACAGCGGTGAGCCGTCGCCCCAGTCCACCCAGTGTTCGGCCGCCGCCTCGATGGTGAGCACGCCGGCCGGGGTGGGGTGCTCGAAGCGCACGGTGGGCACGGTGCCGGCCTCCAGATAGGCCAGCTTGCCGGCCAGCATGTACCCGGGGGCGATGCGGGGCGACGGGCGGGGCAGGCGGTCCTCGCCCACCACCCGCCAGTACTCGGCGGCGCGGGCGGCCGGCGGGGTGGAGTCGGGTAGCGGCGTGTTCGGGCACAGCGGGAACGACTCCACCAGCAGGCGCCACAGCAGGTGCTCGGTGTCCGGGGCGATGGACGCGGCGAGCTCGCTCGGGTAGGCACGCCGGATGTTCCGGACGCAACGGGAGCCGTCCGGCTGGACCACCACGATCGGGTAGGAGGCGAAGAACACTTCGGGGGCGGCCTGCCGCCGGCGAGTGGAGCGCCTGGCCCGAGCGTTGGCTGCGCCAGACTCAGCCTCCACCACATGGCCGATCACTCTCCGCCCTCGCTCGGCGATGACGTCGACCTTCGGCCGCTGCGTCCCGACCGCCTCCTCCTGAGCCGCGCTGGCGACCGGAGGACCAGTCAGGAAAAACGGAAGCGTCAGAGTCGCGGCCGCCGCAGCCATCGTCCGCTGCCGAGTCAGCCGCGACCTCAGTCCGTGCTGCATGGATTCGAAGGCTCGGTTCCATCCTGGCGATAGCCGTCCGTGGTCACCATCCAGGCTGTTCGGTTCACGCCCAGCGGATCGTTGGACGGGTCGAGTGGTTCGAGCGCTACGTACTCGACGCGGTCGGGCCCGGGATCGAAGTTCACCAGCGAGTAGTCCCTCTTGACGGCCAGCCAGACGCAGGAGGGGGAGGCGGCGATGATCCGCTCGATCGTCGTGGCGCGGTTCCCCGGCGACGGACGGATGTCCTTCAGCTCGATGTCCCGCACCAGGCTGGCGGCCCAGACGTCCACCTGCCTGGTGAACTCCTCGTCGCTGTAGATGGCGTTGAGGTAGTCGGCGGCCG
>JBOGHR010000087.1:0-2035 GCA_050744905.1 Acidimicrobiales bacterium | reverse complement strand
TCGCCGTCCCGACCGGGCGCCACCGGAGCCCCGGCGTCGCCGTTCCCGTCGCCCGGGCCGACGTCCTCGCCCTCCGCGGCCTCCTCGCCCACGGCCCGGCCTTCGAGCCCGCCGTGGCGGCCGTCGGTGCCCACCCGTCCCAGGTCGGCGTCGCCGGGGGCCTTGCCGGGGAACGAGAAGGGGGTGACCGCCTCGACGGCGGCCGACACCGCGCCCTGAGCCGGGTCGGGCAGGACGCCCGCCGCCCCGGCGGCGGTCACGCTGGCCGCCGCCATCGAGGCGACGAAGGTCGCCCTGGCGGCGACGCTCAGGCCGGCGAGGACCTCTCCGATCCTCGTCGCCCTCCTCCCGGTCGGCCCTCCGGCCACCCCCACCGCCGGCCCGGGGGCGCTGCGCGCCGCCGTCGCCGGCAGGTCGCCCTCCCCGGTGGCGAAGCCCCCGGCCAGCATGGCCGCCAGCCGGACCGAGGGGACGGGAACGGGCCCGCTCCCCCGGCTGTGCAGCTCGTCGGCGAAGGCCGCCAGCTCGGCCAGCTCGTCGCCGGCGTCGTCGCCGGTGCACAACGCCTCGATGGCGGCGTCGTCGACGCCGGCGCCCGCGGACATCTCGGCGTCGTGATCGGAGGCGAGGCTCACGGATCCCCCACCCCCCCTGGCGGCGCGAACAGCGAACGAGGAGAACCGGCGGCGGCGGCCGGACGCCGCCGCAGGCGGCCTCTCCGGCGGCCGGCCGAGCAAGGGGCGGGGCGCACGCTGGCCGGCTTCGCCGGCCGGCCGCAGCACGATCGGCTCGGGGAGCAGCCTCCGGTTGCGAGCCGATTCGTCACAGCGGCGCGCCCTCGCGCTCGAAGATCCGGCGGAGGGCGGCGAACCCCCGGCGCTGGAGGGCCTTGACCGCCCCCGGCGACTTGCCCACCACCGACGCCACCTCCTCCACGGTCAGATCGCCGAGCAGCCGCAGCACCAGCACGTCGCGCTGGTCGGGGGCCAGGCGCTCGCACACCTGCCGGACCCGATCGTCGCCCAGGCGCCGCAGCGCCTCCTGCTCGGCGCTCGGCGCCGCCGCCGCCTGGTCGGCCGCCTCCACGGGGGCGAAGCGCTGCGGCCGGGCCCCGGCCCGGCGCCGCTCGTCCACCAGGCGGTGGTGGGCGATGGTGAACACCCAGGAGCGGAACTGGGCCTCCGTGCCCGAGAACGCCCCGATCCCCCGGAACACGGCGATGAAGACCTCGCTGGTGAGGTCGTCGGGCTCGGCCGCGCCCTGCACCCGGAGGTAGCCGGCGACCCGGGGCGCCAGGGCGTGCCACAGCCGGGCGGCGGCCCACCCGGCACCGGTCTGGGCGGCGGCGAGCACGGAGTCGAACTGGGCGCCCAGGCACGGCACGTCGACCCGCCGGCTCCCGCCCACGACCTCTACATCGGCCGATGGGGCGTCGATCTGAACAGCGGGCGGCGAATCGGGGCCGGACGTCACCGGCCGGCGGCAGACCGCGGCCGCGCCGTCCACACCTCGAACGACCCGTGGCGGCTGTCGAGCGAGAAGCCTCGCTCGACGACGGGGCGGAAGGCGTGCCAGCTGTCCGCGTAGAAGGGATCCAGCGCCGACAGGGTGCGCATCACCACGACCGACGGCGGGCGTTCCTCCAGCGCGGCCAGCACCGACCGGCGCTGCTCGACGGTGAACAGGCTGGGGAACAGCGGCCAGTACCGGCCCCACGGCTGCGCACCCGCCAGGTAGGGGATCACCGGGCCGACCACGTCGACCACGGCCACGGGCGTGCCCTCGGGGCCGAGGGCCCGCAGGCGGGCGGCCACCGATCGCAGGTCGGGCGCCGACGTGCCGCCGAAGGCGGGGGGCAGCCCGCACACGTCGGCGGGCGAGGTGGTCAGGCACGCGCCGGCCGGGCCGTCGTCGCCCGACACGGCCGTCCGGAGGAGGCCCGGGTAGGCCCGGACGCCGGGGGTGGCCGCCAGCGCCGCCACCACGGCGACCACCGCGCCCCACGGCACGAGGGCCCCCCGCCACCGCCGTGGGG
>JBOGHR010000086.1:0-2693 GCA_050744905.1 Acidimicrobiales bacterium | reverse complement strand
CTGGTGAACAGGTTGTAGGGGGCGGGCCGGCCGCCCTGGCGCCGGTAGTCGACGGCCGCCTTGTTGAAGCCCACGTCGACCAGCGGCGCTTCGTCGACCAGGCGCTGGAAGGCGGCGTTGGTGCCGGCGTAGGCGAACAGCGGCCGGTTGAGGGGCGTGACCAGCGGGATGTCGGTGGACCGGGCCGACCGCACGGGCCCCACCGGGTCGGCGTCGTTGGTGTGGAAGACGGTGAAGAGGCGGGTGATGCCGTCCTCCACCTTCTCGACCACGACCACGTCGGCCTGGTTGATCCCGGCCTGGGGCCGGCCCCGGGGGGCGTTGTCGAGCTTCACCACCAGGGCGACCCGGCCCCGGCGGGCGGCGTCGGGCTGGGGCAGCCCGGTCAGGGGGGCGGCGTCGGCCGCCGGGGCGGCGCTGGTCGTGGCCGTGCTGGTCGACGTCGTGGCTGCGTCGTCGTCCCCGTCGCCGCCTCCGCCGCAGGCGGCGACCACCAGGCAGAGCGCGACCAGGGCCGGGACGGGCGTTCGGCGGTGCATGGCCCCATCCTGGCAGGCCCGTCCCGCCGGCCGGCTACCGCCGGGGCTGGTCGTCGGGTGCGGCGCGGCGTAGACATGCGCCATGACGACGTTGCCGGCGACGGCCACCCACCTTCTCGCCACCGTCGCCGCCCTGGCCCTGATGGCGGGGGCGTGCGGCGGGGGTGGCGACGACGGCGCCACCGCCGACCAGGGCTCGACGACCACCACCACGACGGCGCCCGTGCCGGCCCCCCTCACCGGCGTGATCCTCCAGGACGGGACGGTGGCCAGGCGCCCGGCCGTCAGCGTCAAGGTCGACAACGGCCCCCAGGGCCGGCCCCAGGCCGGCATCGACAAGGCCGACGTCCTGATCGAGGAGAAGGTCGAGGGGGGCATCACCCGCTTCGTCGCCATCTTCCACTCGGAGGACGCCGACCCGGTGGGCCCGGTGCGGTCGGTGCGCTCCACCGACGTCGACCTGGTGGCCGCCATCGGCGGCGTGTTCGCCTTCGCCGGCGGCATCCCCGCCTTCGAGAAGCAGGCCAAGGCGCTGCCGGTGACGGTCGTCAGCGAGAGCGACTCGGCGGAGGGCTTCAAGTTCCCGGCCGACAAGCGCCGCCCGTTCAAGACCTACACCGACACCGCCACCCTGCGGTCGATGGCCAAGGACCACGACGAGCCGCCGCCCGCGTTCTTCGACTTCCTGGGCGCCGGCGAGCCGTTCGGGCCGCCGAGCGCGGTGCCGGCGAGGACGGCGCGCGTCTCGTTCGGCCGGACCGCGTTCGCCGTGGACTACGACGCCGGGTCGGGCACGTGGAAGCGCTCCACCGACGGGCGGCCCCACGCCACCCAGGGTGGGTCCCAGCTGGCGTTCGCCAACGTGATCGTCCAGCGCACCACCTACCGGGCCACGCCGTTCAGGGACACCAGCGGCGCGGTGGTCGACGAGGCCGTGGTCGTGGGGAGCGGGGACGCCGTCGTCCTGTCCCAGGGCAGGCAGGCGATCGTCCGCTGGACCAAGCCGTCGGCCAACGCGGTGACCACCTACGCCGACGTCGCGGGCGCCCCCGTGAGGTTGGCGCCGGGCCGGACGCTCATCGCCCTCCCGCCGGCCGACGCCGCCATCACCGTGGAGTAGCAGCGCACGCCCTCAGCGGCGCCGGCGGGCGGGCGCCGACCCCGTGACGGGCGCCGGGACGACGGCGCGGCGCAGCACGGTGCCGATGTCGCGCAGCTCCACCACGCGGTGCCGGCACGTCTCGCACCCCGAGAGGTGGCCCTCCACCTTGGCCAGCTCCCGGGCCGACAGCCCGCCACCCACGTAGGCGCCCAGCCGGTCGACCGTCTCCCGGCAGGCGGCGCCGGCGCCGGGGGCGACGTGGGCCTGGAGGTACCGCTGGCGCAGGCGGGCCCGGGCCCGGACCGCCCGCTGGGCCACCGCGTTGGGGCTCACCCCGAGCAGGCGGGCCACCTCGCGCACGGGCGTCCCCTTGACCTCGGTGAGGTAGAGCACCGAGCGCAGGTGGCTGGAGAGCCCGGCGAAGGCCCGGGACACCAGCTCGGCGTTCTCGACGGCGATCACCCGCTCGGAGGGCCGGGTGGTCGTGGCCGGCGAGTCGTCCCCGCCCCCGTCGCCCTCCCACACCGTGCGGGAGTTGCGCCGCACCTGGTCGATGGCGGCCCGGCGGGCGGCGGTCACCACGTAGCCCCGGAACCCCGCCGCCTCGGGGAAGCGCCCGGCCCGGATGACCCGGAAGACGTCGGCGAACGCGTCGGAGACGGCGTCGTCGGCGTCGTCGGCGCTGGTGGCCACGCGCCGCGCCGCCGCGCGCGCCCGCTCGACGTGGCGGCGGTACAGCTCGGCGAACGCCGCCTGCTCCCCGCCGGCGGCGCGGGCCACGAGCTGGGCGTCGGTGGCGGAGGGCGCGTCGCCCCGGCCGCCGGCCCGCCTCATCTCCACCCCGCACCAGCCGGTCTCGTCACGTCGGTCACTCCCGGGCGCCCGCCGCGGGCGAGCACGAGGCGGAGGGCTCTGCTTGCACTTCTAACACGGCGCGCCCTCCGGAACACCGTGTATGGGCTGTGTCGGCGCGCGGACCGGCCCGGTTGACGCAAATCGGCCACGGCCGCCGGCGGGCCCGCCCTACCAGGAGCCGCCGCCCCCGCCGCCCC
>JBOGHR010000085.1:0-1928 GCA_050744905.1 Acidimicrobiales bacterium | reverse complement strand
GAGCAGCGCCGCGCTGGCGGCGGCGACGGCCGCCCGCTGGAGGTCGCGCAGCTCCCGGGGCGGATGGAAGTACTCGTCCTCGTCGGTGACCGAGACCAGCTCGAGCCCCGCGGAGGGCGCCAGCCGGTCGACCACCGCCCGCACCAGCTCGTCGGGGGCCGACGCCCCGGCGGTGACGCCCACGGTGCCCGACAGCCCGTCGGGGACCTCGGCCGCGCCGTTCACCCGCACGACGACGGGGCACCGGGCGCGGGCCACGTCCTCGAGCGCCCGGGTGTTCGACGAGTTGGCCGAGCCGATGACGACGACGGCGTCGGAGCGCCCGGCGACGACCTTCAGCGCCGTCTGGCGGTTGGTGGTGGCGAAGCACAGGTCGCCACGCCCCGGCATCCACATGCCGGGGAAGCGGGCGGCGGCGGCGTCGCGCACCCCCGCCCACTCGTCCATGCTGAGCGTGGTCTGGGCCAGGAAGGCGACGGGGGTGCCGGGGGCCAGGTCCAGGGCCTCCACGTCGGCCTCCGATCCCACCAGGCGCACGGCCTCGGGGGCGACGGCCATGGTGCCCACCGCCTCGTCGTGGCCGTCGTGGCCGACGTAGACGACGGTGAAGCCCTTGCCGGCCCGCACCTTCACCTCGTGGTGCACCTTGGTGACCAGGGGGCACACGGCGTCCACCACGACGCCGCCGTTGGCCCGGGCGGCGGCCACCACCCGGGGCGCCGAGCCGTGGGCGCTGAGCATGAGCGGCGCCCCGGCGGGCACGGCCGCCACGTCGTCGACGAACACCACCCCGAGACGGCGGAAGCGCTCGACCACCACCGCGTTGTGGACGATCTCGTGGTAGCAGTACACGGGCGGCTCGAAGACCTTGACCATCCACGCCAGCGCCTTGATCGCCATCTCGACGCCGGCGCAGAACCCCCGCGGCGCCGCCAGCAGCACCCGCTCGACCGGCATGGCCCCCAGGCTAGGCGCCCCCGCCGGGTAGCCTGGCGCCATGTCGCTGCCTCGGGTGGTGGCCGTGGCCGAAGGGTCACCGGCCGCCCGGGCCGACCTGCGCCCCGGCGACGAGATCGTCTCCCTGGGCGGCCAGGTGCCCCGTGACGTCATCCAACTCCGGCTCCTCACCGACGAGCCCGACCTCGACGTCGAGGTGAGCCGGGGGGGGCTGCAGCTGTCCGTCACCGTCGAGAAGGCGGCCGGCGAGCCGCTGGGGGCCGAGCTGGCGTCGGCCCTGTTCGACCGGGTGCAGACCTGCGACAACCACTGCGAGTTCTGCTTCATCCACCAGCTCCCCCCCGGGATGCGCCGCAGCCTGTACCTCAAGGACGACGACTACCGCCTGTCGTTCCTCTACGGCAACTTCACCACCCTCACCCGCTTCACCGAGGCCGACCTGGAGCGGGTGGTGACCGAGCGGCTCAGCCCCCTGTACGTGAGCATCCACGCCACCGACCCCGAGGTGCGGGCCCGCCTGCTGCGCAACCGCCGGGGCGCCACCAGCCTGCGGTGGCTCCGCGCCCTGCTCGACGCCGGGATCGAGGTGCACGGCCAGGTCGTGGTGTGCCCCGGGGTCAACGACGGCGCCGTCCTGCACGACACGCTGGCCGGCGTGCTCGACGAGTACCCCGAGCTGGCCACCGTCGCCGTGGTGCCCCTCGGGGTCAGCCGCTGGTCCCACGAGGCCGCCATGCGCCCGCACGCACCCGCCGAGGCGGCGGCCGCCGTCGACTGCGTCCACGAGTGGCAGGACGTGTTCCTCGCCACCCTGGGCCGGCGGGTGGCCTTCGCCGCCGACGAGTACTACCTGCTGGCCGGCCTGGCCTTCCCCCCCGCCGACGCCTACGAGGGCTTCGCCATGCACGAGGACGGCATCGGCATGGCCCGCCTGCTCGAGTCGCAGTGGCACGACGGCCCTGGCCGGTCCC
>JBOGHR010000084.1:0-1847 GCA_050744905.1 Acidimicrobiales bacterium | reverse complement strand
GCCCGAGGCGGCCCGCCGGCTGGAGGCGGCGCTGGCCGAGCCGCCCGAGCGCCGGCGGGACGCGGTGAGCGGCGTGGTGGCGACGTTCCCCCGCTTCCTGGAGGGCTGGGCCAGCCTGGGCGAGCTGGCCCGGGACGACGTCGAGGCCTACGCCTGCTTCCGCGTCGGCTACCACCGCGGGCTCGACGCCCTGCGCCAGGCCGGCTGGCGGGGTTCGGGGTACGTGCGGTGGGCCCACGAGCACAACCGCGGCTTCCTGCGGGCCCTGGACGGCCTGCGCCAGGCGGCGGCGGCCATCGGCGAGGCCGACGAGGAGGAGCGGTGCCGGCAGTTCCTCCGCCAGCTCGACCCGACGGGCGGCCCTCCACCGGCTGACCGCGAAGCCCGGCGGGGGCCGTACGCTCGCATGGTGGCGTCTCCCCCCGAACGAGAGGTCACCGCCCTGGCCCGCCGGATCGCCGAGCTGGGCGCCGGCGAGAAGGCCCGCGTCTACAACCTCTCGTGGTGGAGCGAGCGGATGCTCGGGTGGGCGATGGCGCACCCGAGCTTCAAGACCCAGCTGTTCCGCTTCGTCGACGTGTTCCCCGCCACCGGCGACGACGCCGACGTGCTCCGCCACATCGACGAGTACTTCGAGTCGGCGGACGCGCCCCGGGTGATGGAGCTGGGCATCGACCTGGCCGAGCGGCTCCCGCTGGGCGACAGGCTCTCCGCCGGCGTGGCCCGCCGCAACATCGAGCGCATGGCCCACCAGTTCATCGCCGGGGCGACGCCGGCCGAGGCGGTGCCCGTGCTGCACCGGCTTTGGCGGCAGGGGGGCGCGTTCACCGTCGACCTGCTGGGGGAGAAGACGGTGACCGAGGCCGACGCCGACCGCTACGCGGCGCGCGTCGAGGAGCTGCTGGAGGCCCTGGTCCGGGGGACCGCCTCGTGGGCTCCCGACGACCACCTCGAGCGCGACG
This sequence comes from Acidimicrobiales bacterium, assembly GCA_050744905.1. Classification (GTDB taxonomy): domain Bacteria; phylum Actinomycetota; class Acidimicrobiia; order Acidimicrobiales; genus DATLFN01. The sequence goes on along the minus strand of JBOGHR010000084.1, from coordinate 885 downwards.
ACCTGGGGCCGCTGCCCCGGGCCAACCTCAGCATCAAGCCCACCGCCCTGGCATCCCTGTACGCGCCGCTCACCCGGGCCGAGGGGCTGGCCCAGGCCCGCCGCCGGCTCCTGCCGCTGCTGCGCCTGGCCGCCGAGCACGGTGCGTTCGTGTGGTTCGACATGGAGCGCTACGACGTCAAGGACCTGACCCTGGAGCTGTTCCGCGACCTGGTCGCCACGCCCGAGCTGGCCGGCCTGCAGGCCGGCGTGGTCCTCCAAGCCTACCTGAAGGACTCCCACCGGGACCTGGCCGACCTCATCGCCTGGGCGTCGGAGCCCGGCCCCGGCGGGTCGCGGGCCCATCCCATCGGCGTGCGCCTGGTCAAGGGTGCGTACTGGGACTCCGAGACCATCACCGCCCGGGCCGAGGGGTGGCCGTCGCCGGTCTACGCCCACAAGGCCGAGACCGACGCCAACTTCGAGCGCTGCACCCGCCTGCTCCACGACCACCACGGGACCGTGCGGGCCGCCTTCGGGTCCCACAACCTGCGGTCGCTGGCCTACGCCGTCACCTACGCCCAGGCGTCGGGCATCCCCGACACCGGCTACGAGATCCAGATGCTCCACGGCATGGCGGAGCCCGTCCAGGCCGCCATCCGCCGGCTGGGGCTGCGGCTGCGCATCTACGCCCCGGTGGGCGAGCTGGTGCCGGGGATGGCCTACCTGGTGCGGCGGCTGCTGGAGAACACCTCCAACGAGAGCTTCGTGCGCCACCGCTTCGCCGAGGGGCGGCGCCTCGACGAGCTCATCGCCCCGCCGTCGGTCGAGCGCCTGCCCGACCGCGACCCGCCCGCCCGCCGCCCGGCCACCGACCCGGCCGACCCCGGCCCCTACGCCCACGAGC
>JBOGHR010000083.1:0-1823 GCA_050744905.1 Acidimicrobiales bacterium | reverse complement strand
GCCGGGGCCTCGGCGTGGCCCGGGCCGTCCCCGCCGGGCGGCCCCCGCCTGCACCCAAACTCCACGCCACGGCGGGCACAGCTCGACACGGCGTCCGTATCCTCGCCGTCGTGGGCCGGCCGACGATCGTGATCGTGGAGGACGAGGAGCCCATCGCCGCCGCCGTCGCCGCCCGCCTCCGCAGCGAGGGCTTCGACACGTCGGTGGCGTGCGACGGGCCCGGCGGCGTCGAGCTGGTCGAGCGGGTCCGGCCCGACCTGGTCGTGCTCGACCTCATGCTCCCCGGCCTCGACGGCCTGGAGGTGTGCCGGCGCATCCAGCGGGACCGCCCAGTCCCCGTGCTCATGCTCACCGCCCGCGACTCGGAGACCGACCTGCTGGTCGGCCTGGCGGTGGGGGCAGACGACTACCTCACCAAGCCGTTCAGCCCGCGCGAGCTGGTCGCCCGCATCCGCACCATCCTCCGCCGGGTGGAGCGAGCGGGGACGCCGTCGGCGCCGCTGCGGCTGGGCGGCGTCGAGATCGAGGCCGACACCCGTCGCGTCCACGTCGACGGCTCGCCGGTCCACGTCACCGCCACCGAGTTCGACCTCCTGTCGACGCTGGCCGCCCGCCCCGGGGTGGTGTTCACCCGCGAACAGCTCCTGGGCGACGTCTGGGGATGGCGGGACGGCTCCGGCCTGCGCACGGTGGACAGCCACGTCCGCTCGCTGCGCCGCAAGCTGGGACCGGACGTGATCCGCACCGTGCGGGGCGTGGGCTACGCGGCCGAGGCATGAGACCGCTCGACCGGCTGCCCTCCATCAAGCTCAAGCTGGGCGTCGCCATCGTCGTCGCCGTGGGCGTCAGCTCGCTGGTGAGCACCATCGGGTTCCGGCTGGGCGTGCCCCTCCTCCTGCGCCCGGTGATCGCCGCCGCCATCGCCCTCGGCATGGTGCAGCTGCTGGCCCGGGGCATGACGTCGCCCCTCCGGGAGATGGCCGGCGCCGCCCGGGCCATGGCCGCCGGCGACTACCGGCGGCGGGTGCGGGCGACGTCGCAGGACGAGGTCGGCGAGCTGGCCCGGGCCTTCAACGCCATGGCCGCCGAGCTGGCCGAGGTCGACCGCTCCCGGCGCGACCTGGTGGCCAACGCCTCCCACGAGCTGCGCACGCCGATCACCGCCCTCCAGGCGGTGCTGGAGAACGTGGTCGACGGCGTGGAGCCGGCCCGCCCCGAGACGCTGCGCACGATGCTCAGGCAGGTGGAGCGGCTGAGCCGCCTGGTCGGCCAGCTGCTGGACCTGTCGAGGCTGGAGTCGGGGGCGGCGCCCCTGGACCGGCGCGCCTTCGCGGTGGGCGAGGTGCTGGGCGACGCGGCCGACGAGTGCCGCCTCCACGCTCCCGACGTCGCCGTCGACGTCGTCGTCGACCCGCCCGACCTGTCGGTGGACGGCGACCGCGACCGGGTGCACCAGGTGGTGGCCAACCTGCTCGAGAACGCGGCGCGCCACTCGCCGCCCGGCGGGCGGGTCGAGCTGCGGGCCACGTCGCGGCGGCCCGGCCGGGTCACCATCGAGGTGAGCGACGAGGGCCCCGGCATCGCCGACGAGGAGGCGGCCCGGGTCTTCGAGCGCTTCTACCGGTCGGACACGGCCCGCTCGTCGCGCCGCGGCGGCGCCGGGCTGGGCCTGGCCATCGCCCGCTGGATCGTCGACCTCCACGGCGGGGAGATCCGCCCCGAGCGCCGGGAGCCCACCGGCTGCCGCATGGTGATCGTCCTCCCCGGAGCCGCCCCGTGACCGCCGCCGCCCCGCCCCACCTCGACCTCGGCCCCGACGGCCC
>JBOGHR010000082.1:0-1551 GCA_050744905.1 Acidimicrobiales bacterium | reverse complement strand
GCCAGACTGGCGCCCATGTCGCCCCGTGCCGCCGGCATCGTGCTCGTCGCCGTGTCGGCCGCGTCGTTCGGGGCCATGGCCATCTTCGCCCGGCTGGCCTACGACGGCGGCGCCGACGTCACCGCCGTGCTCTTCCTGCGCTTCGCCATCGCCGCGCCGTGCATGGCCGCCGTCATGCGGCTGCGGGGCCTGGCCTGGCCGCGGGGGCCGGTGCTGGCCGGGCTGGCCGCCATGGGGGGGATCGGCTACGTGGGCCAGTCCCTGTCGTACTTCACCGCCCTGACGCTGGCGTCGGCCAGCCTGGTCGCCCTGCTGCTCTACGCCTACCCGGCCATCGTCACCGTCCTGTCGGTGCTCGTCCTGGGCGCCCGCCTCACGCGCCTCCGGGTGGCCGCCCTGGGCCTGGCCCTGGCCGGGGCCGCCCTCACCATCGGGCCCGAGCTGTCGGGCGAGCCGCTCGGCGTCGTGCTCGGGGCGTCGGCCGCCGTCATCTACTCGGCGTACATCCTGGTCGGGAGCCGCCTCACCCCCCGCAGCGGCGCCCTGCCGGCGTCGGCGGTGGTCATGGCCGCCGCCGCCGCTGTGTTCGCCGTGGTGGTGGCGGTGCAGCGCCCGTCGTTCCCGTCCACCGCCGGCAGCTGGGCGGCGGTGGTGGCCATCGCCCTGGTGTCGACGGTGGTGGCCATCACCACCTTCTTCGCCGGCATGGCCCGCCTCGGTGCCCCCGACGCCTCGACCCTGTCGACCCTGGAGCCGGTCGTCACCGTGGCCCTGGCCGCCGCCGTCCTCGACGAGCGCCTCGCCCCCGCCCAGCTGGCGGGCGGCGTGCTCATCCTGGCCGCCGTCGTCGTCCTCGCCCGGGCCCCGGCCCCCGAGGCCGTTCCCTTGACGTCCACGCCCACGCCCACGCCCACGCCCACGAAGCCGGCGTAGCAGGACCGTCCCGTCAGCCGGGAGCCAGCACGGCGCGGGCGACCAGGTCGGTGCCGAAGGCGGTGAGGATGGCCAGGTACAGCAGGCCGGTGGCCGCCATCACCGCCGAGTAGGCCCGCTCCTCGAGGGCGGCCCGGGTGACGAAGGTGAGGACCAGGGTGGTGACGGCGCACGTGGCCCAGAACCACCCCAGCACCCCGCCCCAGCCGTCGTCGATCGACCCCGTCAGCACCGACAGCATGCCGGTGGGCCACAGCAGGGCGCCCACCTCCACCGGCCACACCACCGCCAGCCAGCGGTTGAGCTCGACCAGGGGCTGGCGGCCCAGCCCGGGCTGCACCAGGTACCAGTGGCCGAGGAGCATGGCGTCGGTGACCGCCCCCAGGAAGGCGGCGCCCACCAGCGTCCGCACCACGGCCAGGACGGGGGGCCCGCCGGCGTCCAGGCCGCCGGCCACGCAGGCGGCCAGGCCCAGCAGCGGGGCCACCAGGTCGGCTGACGGGGGGAACTCGGGCACGGAGGCGTCGGGCCCGGGGGCCTCCCGCTCGATCCCCGTCATGGCCGCCACCCGGGCGCTGCGGCGCTGGCGGCGGGCGCGCTCGCCGGCCACCCCGGCCC
>JBOGHR010000081.1:0-3215 GCA_050744905.1 Acidimicrobiales bacterium | reverse complement strand
GCCGCGTACAGGGGAGGGGCGATGCGGTCGGCGGCCTCGCGCCTCATCGCCCCTCCCGCGCCCGCAGCTCGAAGCGGTCGGCGACGCTGCTGTCGGGCCGCACGGCACGGCCCCGGAGGCGATCGCCGTCGACCTCGACGTGGAGGAAGTGGAGCGTCGACTCGGCCGTCACCGTGAACGGGCTGCGCCCGGCCGACGTCGTCTTGCAGCCGCCACCGCTCACCACGTAGGTCGTCCCCGCGATCGGCACGGTCCGCTCGTAGTGGTGGTCGTGGCCGGCCAGGACGAGGTCCACCGCGTGGCGGCGCAGCATCGGCTCGAGCACGCCGCGCGCCCCCGGCGTCGACCCGTGGCGGCCCGACGAGTAGGGCGGGTGGTGGAGGGCCACCACCTTCCAGCGGTTGGCCGACGACGCCATGGCGGCGTCGAGCCACTCCCACTGCTCGGGCGCCCCCTTGCCGAACACGGCGGGGACGCTTGAGTCGAGGTAGAAGAAGTCCACGGGACCGTGGGAGGTGGCGTAGTAGAGGCCGGGCGTCCCCAGCAGGCGCAGCTCGGCCTCGATCTCGGCCAGGCTCTCGTCGGTGTGGCGGAGTTGGTCGTCGTGGTTGCCGATGGCCAGCTCGAACCCCACGCCGGCGTCGATCAGCGGCCGCATGGGGCGGGCGAAGACGTGCTCGAAGCGGTCCTCGAAGTTGCCGTAGTAGCAGATGTCGCCCAGCAGCGAGACCAGGCCGAACGGGGCCCGCCGGTACGTCTCGGCCATGGCGGAGGCCACGGCCATCGCCTGGCGGCCCCCGCTGCCGGTGTCGCCCACGGCGACGAACGACAGCCGGTCGTCGCCCTCGGTCCAGGCGTTGGGAGACAGCACGACGTCGGGCGCCGCGCCGGGGATGAGGTCCTCCCGGGCGAGGAGGGGCCAGACGTGCTCACCCAGGAGGGTGGCGGCGGCGATCGAGCCCGCCGCTCCCACGGCGGCGGCGAGGAGCTGTCGGCGGGTGACCGGGTCACTCACCGGGCCCCCGCCCCCGGCGGGCGACCGGCCACCCACGACGACCCGGAGGCCGCCCGGCGGAGCCGGCCGGCCGCAGCACGATCGGCTCGGCGGGCAACCTCCGGTCGGGAGCCGATCCTCCTCACACCGACCAGCGCTCGGGAGAGCCCAACCACGCAGGACGACGGTACCGGAACGGGTGGCCGACGTGGCGGCGAGGCGCCGCCCCTACAGGCCGAGCAGGGCGTCGAGCCCGACGGTGAGCCCGGGCCGCTCGGCCACCGCCTTGACGGCCAGCAGGACGCCGGGCATGAACGAGCTGCGGTCGAACGAGTCGTGGCGGATGGTGAGGCTCTGGCCGGTGGTGCCGAGCAGCACCTCCTGGTGGGCGACCAGGCCGCGGAGGCGCACGGAGTGGACGCGGATGCCGGCGGCGTCCCCGCCCCGGGCCCCGGCCACGACCTCGTCCCTGGTGGGCTCGGCCGCCCAGTCGTCGGACGCGGCCGCCATGCGCCAGGCGGTGAGCAGGGCGGTGCCCGACGGGGCGTCGAGCTTGGAGTCGTGGTGCAGCTCGACGATCTCGGCCGTCTCGAACCACGGCGACGCCATCTCGGCGAAGCGCATCATCAGCACCGCGCCGATGGCGAAGTTGGGCGCCAGCACGCAGTTGACCCCGTCGACGAAGGTGCGCCGGATCTCCTCCAGGTCGTCGTCGCCCAGCCCCGTCGTCCCCACCACGGCGTGCACCCGGTTGGCCGCGCACCAGCGCAGGTTCCAGCGCGCCGCCGACGCCTCGGTGAAGTCCACCGCCACGTCCGCCCCGGCGGCCGACAGCGCGCCGGCGTCGCCCGAGATCTGGATGCCGGCCCCTCCCTCGCCGATCACCTGGCGCAGGTCGATCCCCCGGTGGTGGGGGTCGACGGCGGCGACCAGCTCCAGGCGGGGGTCGTCGACCACGGCCCGGCACACCGTCGAGCCCATTCGCCCCCCTGCGCCGAAGACCCCGACCCGGATGATGCGCTCAGGCTACCTGCGGCGCGTCCAGCTTGCCGTGGTCCACCGGGCCGACGGCGGCCAGCACCCGCTCGTTGCCGAGCACGCCGGCCGCCACCCGGGCGACGTCGTCGAGGGTGACGCCGGCGATGCGGGCCGCCACCTCGTCGAAGGTGAGCACCGTGCCGTGGACGAGCTGGCTGCGGCCGATCCGGCTCATGCGGGCGGCGGAGTCCTCCAGCGACAGCGCCATCTCCCCCACCAGGTGGCCCTTGGCCACCTCCAGCTCCCGGTCGCCGATGCCCGTCCCCGCCATGTCGTCCAGCTCGGCGCGGACCAGGCCGACCACCTCCTCGACCCGGGAGGGCATGGTGCCGGCGTAGACGGCCAGGGCGCCCGAGTCGGCGAAGGCCGAGCGGTAGGAGTACACCGAGTAGGCCAGGCCCCGCTCCTCGCGCACCTTCTGGAACAGCCGGGAGGACAGGCCGCCCCCCAGCACGTGGTTGACCACGGCCAGGGCGTAGCGGTCCTCGTCGTGGCGGTCGAGGCTGCGCACGCCGAGCACCAGGTGGACCTGCTCGGTCGGGCGCTCGTCCACGGCCAGCGGCCGGGGCGGGGCCACGGGCACGGCCCGGGCGGGCGACGCGCCCCCCTCGGGACCGGCGAAGCGCCGGGCCACGCCCTCGACCACCGCCCGGTGGTCGACCAGGCCGGCGGCGGCGAACACGACGTTGCCCGGCCGGTAGTGGTGGGCGTGGAAGGCGGCGATGTCGTCGCGGCTCATCGCCTCGATGCTCTCCTCGTCGCCCAGGACCTCGCGGCCGACGGGGTGGTCGGGGAACAGGGCCTCGGTGAAGACCTCGTGGACGAAGTCGGCGGGCTCGTCGGCCCGCATGAGGATCTCCTCCAGGATGACCAGGCGCTCGGCCTCCACCTCCTCGGGCCGGAACGCCGGGCTCCACAGGATGTCGGAGAGGATGTCCAGGCCCAGGTCGAGGCTGTCGTCGAGGACGCGGAGGTAGAACGCCGTGTACTCCTTGGTGGTGAAGGCGTTCATGTCGCCGCCCACCGCGTCGACGTCCTCGGCGATGCGGCGGGCGCTGCGCGTGGCCGTGCCCTTGAACAGCAGGTGCTCGAGGAAGTGCGACGCGCCGAACAGGCCGGGGCCCTCGTCCCGCGACCCGGTGCCCACCCAGAACCCGGCGCTCACCGAGCGGACCCAGGGGAC
>JBOGHR010000080.1:0-2003 GCA_050744905.1 Acidimicrobiales bacterium | reverse complement strand
GGTGTGGACGGCGCTGGGCTGGCACGGCACCGCGCTGGTGCGGCTGCGCACCGGGGTCTTCGCCCGCCTGGCCCCCGGCCCGTGCCCGTCGTGCGGGGCGCCGGGCCCGCTGCTGGAGGTCGACTCGGCCACGCCGTCGTTCCTGCGGGTGCTCGACGACCACGCCGGCGTGGCCGGTTGGCAGGCCGAGCTGCGCACGGCGGCCGACGGCGAGGAGCTGTTCGTGTTCATGTCCCTGGCGCCGGGCGCCCATCTCCCCGCCCTGCTCGCCGAGCTCGACGGCGAGCTCTTCGCCACCCAGTACGTGGTGCTCGACGCCTCCGGGCTCGACGCCCGCATGGCCGCCCACGGCGACCGCAAGGTGGTCGACCTGCGGGCGTGAGGGGCCCGGCGTTCGCCGCGCGCCGGCCGGGGTAGGGGAGACGGGTGCCTCGCGGACGGGCCCGGGTGGGCTGCTCGGGCTGGGTGTACAAGGACTGGCGGGGCCTCGTCTACCCAGAGGACCTCCCGGCACGGCGGTGGTTCGCCCACTACTCCGGCCTGTTCGACACCGTCGAGATCAACAACACCTTCTACCGCCTGCCCCCGGAGACGACCATGGAGGGGTGGGCGGCCCAGGCGCCCGAGGGCTTCGTCTACGCCGTCAAGCTCGGCCAGTTCGGCTCCCATCGCATGAAGCTGCGGGACGCGCCCACCTGGCTGCCCAAGCACCTCGACCGGGTGGAGCGCCTGGGCCCCTCGCTCGGCCCCACCCTGGTGCAGCTGCCCCCCCGGTGGAGGCGCGACGCCGCCCGCCTCGACCAGTTCCTCTCCGCCGCGCCGAAGCGCCTGCGGTGGGCGGTCGAGCTGCGCGACGAGTCGTGGCTGGACGAGGAGGTGTACGCCGTGCTGCGCCGGCACGGCGCCGCCCTGTGCGTGCACGACCTGCTGGCCGACCACCCCTGGGCCCGCACCGCCGACTGGGCCTACGTCCGCTTCCACGGCCCCGAGGCAAGGGAGCGCAAGTACTGGGGCCGCTACGGGCCCGACGCCCTCGCCCCGGTGGCCGACCGGCTGGAGGCGTGGCTGGCCGAGGGCTGCGACGTCTACGCCTACTTCAACAACGACCACCAGGCCAACGCCGTGCACGACGCCGCCTGGCTGCGCGACCGCCTGGCCGGAGGCCCGACGGCCCCCGGCGCGCCCGGTGCGTAGCCTGGGAGGGCCGTGACCGCGCCGCTCGCCTACCTCGACCACGCCGCCACCACGCCGCTGCGCCCCGAGGCGCTCGAGGCCATGCTGCCGTACCTCACCGACCGCTTCGGGAACCCGTCGGGCTCCCACGCCGTGTCCCGGGTGGCCCGGCGGGCGGTCGACGAGGCGCGCGACACGGTGGCCGAGTGCCTGGGGTGCGAGCCGGGCGAGGTGGTGTTCACCAGCGGCGGCACGGAGTCCGACAACCTGGCGCTGGCCGGCGTGGCGCGCCACCGGGGGGGCACGGTGGTGTGCGCCGCCACCGAGCACCACGCCGTCCTGCACGCCGTGACCGCCCTGGGCGGGCGGGTGGTGGCCGTCGGCGGGGACGGCGTCGTCGACCTCGACGCCCTCGCCGCCGCCGTGGGCGACGCCACCGCGGTCGTGTCGGTGATGCTCGCCAACAACGAGGTGGGCACCGTCCAGCCGCTGGCCGAGGTGGCGGCCCTGGTCCGGCGCCTGGCTCCCGGGGCCGTCGTCCACACCGACGCCGTGCAGGCCTTCGCCTGGCTGGACGTGGCCACGCTGGCCGCCCCCGCCGAGCTCGTCGCCGTGAGCGCCCACAAGTTCGGCGGGCCCAAGGGCGTGGGGGCCCTGGTCGTGCGCTCCGGCGTCGTCCTCGACCCCCTGTTCCACGGCGGCGGCCAGGAGCGGGAGCGGCGCAGCGGCACCCACAACGTGGCCGGCATCGTCGGCATGGCCGCCGCCATGCGGGCCACCGTGGAGGGTCGGGAGGCGGCCGTGGCCCGGGTGGGCGCCCTGCGCGACCG
>JBOGHR010000079.1:0-2543 GCA_050744905.1 Acidimicrobiales bacterium | reverse complement strand
GCCGGTCTCCCTCGTCGCCCGCCCACCGGGTCGGCGCCCCCGGGCCGGCCGGCGCCCCGGCGGGCGGCTCGACGCCGACCCGGTGGGCCAGCAGCTCGAGGTCGAAGCCCTCCTTGCGGACGCGGAGGTCGAAGTACACGACGGCGACGACGGCGGCCGTGAACGGCGTGGTGAGGACGGTGCCCACCGTGTCGGTCACCGCCTGGGCCACCGCCACCACCACGTCGTTGTCGCCCACGCCCACCACCACGAGGAGCAGGGCGGAGATCATGGCCTGGACGATGGCGGCCAGGAAGAAGGCGACGAGGAGCACGCCCACCGTCGGCCACCAGCGCTCGCGCACCAGGTCCCGGGAGCGCCGCAGGGCGCGCCGGCCCCGGACGTCCTCGAGGAGCAGCGCCGGGACGGCCACCGCCCAGGCCACGTAGAAGTAGACGCCGGGCACGATGCAGGCGAGGAAGCCCAGGCCGACCAGGAAGCCGAACAGGATGGTGAGCCACACCAGCGACCCCAGCCGGGCGGCGGCGAAGCGCAGCGACTCCCTCCAGTCGGGGCGCTCGTCGAGGTAGGCGCCGCTCACCAGCTTGAAGCTGGCGCCGGTGGCGAGCTGCGACGAGACCAGCGACACCAGGCCGATCAGCAGCAGGCCGCCCAGCAGGGACCACACCTCGCCGGCCTCGACGGTGGGCTCGCCGGTGGCGTCGATGGGACCGGAGAGCAGGCCGTCTCCCTCGTCGGGCACGATCGACAGCTGCACCAGGGCCCGCAGCACGGCGACGGGGGCGACCACCACGGCCGCCGCCTTCACGAGGTGGGTGAAGCGCTCCCGGTAGACCTTGATGGCGAGGTCGAGGATCTCGCCCACGGCGAGGGGTCGCAGCTGGGCGGCGTCCATCGGCGGGCCACAGTAACCGTCGGGGCCGGAGCGGGCGCCGGCGAGGGGCGGCAGGCGGCGCCGGGTCACCGGAGCCGCACGGCCACGGCGGCGCCCAGCCCGTCCTCGGCGGTGCCGATGAGCTCGCCCGTCACCGCGTCGGCCAGGAAGTCGGCGAAGGACTCGCAGGTCGGCGGCAGGTCGGCCAGGGCCAGGGCCATCTCCCGGTGGGCGGCCTCCGAGCCGGGCAGCGCCGAGTGGTCGCCCCACTCCGGCGGGCTCACCACCGTGTTGGTGGCCCCCGGCAGGTACGACCGCGGGGCCGGCACGATCACGTCGGCCCGGGCGCCGATGGACGTCACCCGCACGCCCTCGGGCAGGGGCCGGCGGTTGAGGTCGCCGACGAAGTCCGACGTCTCGGCCAGCTGGGAGACGGACGGCGAGGTGGGGTCGATGGGGGCGACGCCGGCCCGGGCGAGCACCGAGGTGGCCTCCAGCGCCGCCTTGCCCTTGCGGGTCATCCCGACCACCACCAGCGCGGTGGCGATGTCGGCGCCCTGGTGCGGCGAGGCGAGGGTGGTCAGCCGCTCGACGCCGGGCGGGGCCCGCGAGCCCAGCGCCGCCCGGGCGACCATGCCTCCCTGGGAGTGGGCGACCACGTCGATGGGCACGCCCGGGTCCTCGGCGTGCATCCGCTCCAGCAGCTCGCGGAGGCGCCGGCCCGACTGGCGGATGTCGACCTGGGTGTCCATCGGGTCGTAGGGCTGGTCGGCGATGGTTCCGCCCCGGTAGGAGAACCGCACGCGGTCGGCGTCGGCGTAGCCCAGCCCGGCGGTGTCAACCTCGTCGATCGAGTCGTGCCCCGAGTGCGACCCCAGGCCGGCCACGAGGACCACCTTGCGCCGTCCCCCGCCCACCGGCGGCTGCACGGAGGCGGGCGTGCATTGGTCCCGCCGCGCCCACCACTCCCACCCGCCCCGGGTGACGCGCACGGGCGCCGCCAGGGTGGAGAGGGCGGCGGGCACCAGTACCCGCAGCTCCTCGGCGGTGAACCCGCCGGGGACGGAGCCGGCGGCCATGTCGGCCGCCGCCTCCACCACCTCCTCGGCCGCCCACTCCGCCGCCGCCACGCCCACCCGGGCGGCGCCCCGCCCCACCGCCGACAGGAACCGGCGCAGCCCGCTGCGCTCCGCCGCCTCCGGGCCCATGGCCCGCTGGTCGTCGGGGACCAGGCGCACGGCCGCCCCGCCCCGGCCGGCCAGGAGCACCAGCGGGTCGAGGTAGGCGTCGCCCGCTCGGGCCCCGAAGTGCAGTGAGCCCCCGGCGCGGCCCACGGTGTCGCCGGCGGCGACCACCTGGCCGCGGCGCACGGCCACGCCGGCGAGGAACGAGTAGCTGGTGCGGATGCCGTCGGCGTGCAGCACCACCACGTGCAGGCCGGAACCGACGGGGCCGGCGAAGGTCACCTGGCCGGCGGCGGCGGCGCGCACCGGCGCTCCCGGGGCGGTGGCGTAGTCGACGCCCCGGTTGCCGGCGCCGTGGGGCGACGCCGGCGGCCGGAAGGCGTCGGTGACGGGGGCATCTACGGGCGGCAGGTAGGCGACGGCGACCGGCCCGCCCGCCTGCCCGGCGACGGGGGCCGGCCGGGGGACGGCGGCCGGGGCGGAGG
>JBOGHR010000078.1:0-5262 GCA_050744905.1 Acidimicrobiales bacterium | reverse complement strand
GGACAGGAGCCGACCGAGACGTCCCCGGCCGCCGAAGGCGGGCCGGCCCACGATGCCGGCCCACCGCCGGCGGAGGCGAACGGCGCCGGCCCATCGCCGGCACCACCGCCATCGCCAGCCCGGTCCCGGGGCCCCGGCCCGGTGCCCCTCGGCATCCCGGCCGAGGCGATCGCCTCCCTCATGGGCGGGGGCGACGAGCCGGCGACCTCGCCGGCGGACCTCTCGCCCACCCGCTTCGCCCGCCCGCTGCCGCGGGTGATGGCCATCGCCAACCAGAAGGGCGGCGTCGGCAAGACGACCACGGCGGTGAACCTGGCCGCCGGGTTCGCCGAGCTGGGCTACCGCGCCCTGGTGGTCGACCTCGACCCCCAGGGCAACGCCACCACCGGGCTTGGGATCAACCCCCGCAACCTGGAGAGCTCCGTCTACGACGTCATGATGCACGACGTCCCGATCGACGACTGCGTCGAGCCGACCAGCCTGCGCAACCTGTTCGTCTGCCCGGCGACGATCGACCTGGCCGGCGCCGAGATCGAGCTGGTGCCCGCCTTCAGCCGCGAGCTCAAGCTGCGCCGGGCCCTCGAGCCGGTCCTGGAGGACTTCGACTTCGTGGTGGTGGACTGCCCGCCGTCGCTCGGCCTCATCACCATCAACGCCCTCGCCGCGGCGAGTGAGGTGGTGGTCCCCATCCAGTGCGAGTACTACGCGCTGGAGGGCCTGGGCCAGCTGCTCCGCAACGTCAACCTGGTCCGGACCAACCTCAACCCCCGCCTGGAGGTCAGCGCCATCGTCCTCACCATGTTCGACGCCCGCACCAAGTTGGCCGACCAGGTGGCGATGGAGGTCCGCACCCACTTCGGCGCCAAGGTGTGCCGCAACATCGTCCCCCGCACCGTCCGGCTGTCGGAGGCACCGTCGTTCGGCCAGCCCATCCTGGTCTTCGATCCCACCTCGCGGGGGGCGATCGCCTACCGGGAGCTGGCCAAGGAGGTGAGTGGTGGCGCGCCGCAGCGGGTTGGGTAAGGGCCTGGGCGCCCTCATCCCGGCCGAGGTGACGGGCGACCGCACCTCGGCGTTGCTCGACGTCCCGCTGTCGAGCATCGTTCCCAGCTCCTTCCAGCCACGCACCCACTTCGACGAGGAGCACCTGGCGTCGCTGACTGCGTCGGTGCGGGAGCTGGGCGTCCTCCAGCCGGTGCTCGTCCGCCCCCGCGACGACGGCGCCTACGAGCTGATCGCCGGGGAGCGCCGGTGGCGGGCGGCCAAGCGAGCGGGGCTGCAGACCATCCCCGCCCTGGTCCGCTCGGTCGGCGACGAGGCCAGTCTCGAGCAGGCGCTGGTGGAGAACATCCACCGCCAGGATCTGAACCCTCTGGAGGAGGCGGCGGCCTACCAGCAGCTGCTGGAGGACTTCCAGCTCACCCACGAGGAGCTGGCCTCGCGGGTCGGCCGGAGCCGGGCCGCCATCACCAACACCCTCCGGCTGTTCCAGCTGCCCCCCACCATCCAGCGCCTGGTGGCCGAGGGCCAGCTGGCCGAGGGCCACGCCCGGGCCCTGCTGGGCACCCCCGACCGGGCCTTCCAGGAGGCGCTGGCCCGGCGGGCGGTCAGCGAGGGCCTGTCGGTGCGGGCCGTCGAGGAGGCGGTGCGGGCCCGGAACCAGCTGAGCGAGTCGCGGGTGGGGCCGTCCGCGTCCCCCGCCCGCCGCCTGCGCCCGCCCGGCCTGCTGGAGCTGGAGGAGCTGCTCTCCCGGCACCTCGACACGCGCGTGAAGGTCGAGATGGGCGCCAAGAAGGGACGGGTCACCGTCGAGTTCGGGTCCCTCGAGGACCTCGAGCGCATCTACCGGGCCATGACCGAGCCCCCCTCACCCCCGACCTGAGGCCGACGGCGGGGGCCGGCGCTCAACCGTCGCCACAGGCGCGGGCTGGTCGAGGGTCGTCCACAACCTGTGCACGAGGTTGTGGACGGACGGGAACCGCCGGCTACGCCTCGTCGACGGGCGCCGCCGCCCACGCCGCCAGGGCGGCGCCCAGCGCCTCGGCCAGCGCCCCCGTGCCGGCGACCACGGCAGCCGGCGGGCCCAGCTCGCACACCACGGCCGGCATGCGCGTCTCCTTCAGCAGGGGGATGGCCATGCCCCGCACGCCCCGGTCGGCGATGCCCAGCGCCGCCGGCACGGTGGCGGTGACCAGCTCGGCCAGGCGCCTCCCGCCCGGCGACTCGTAGCGGTGGCCGGCGTAGTGGGCGGCCGAGCACCCGTCGCTCGCCGGGTCGAGGCGCAGGGCGAGCAGGACGTCGCCCCCGGCGGCGTTGGCCTCGGCCGCCTGCTCGGACTGGTCGGGGTGGTGGACCACGGCCACCTCGGCGCCCGCCTCCTTGAGCACCCGCTCGGTGGCGGTCACGACCGCGTGGAGGCCGCCGCCGTCGCCCAGGACGACCCGGCGCCCCTGGAGCGTCCGGGGCGAGCGGCGCAGCATCTCCAGCTCCCGCACGGTCGCCACCGGCTGGCGGTCGTCCACCCCCGATCCGAACCGCTCGAACGTCTCGATGGTCCCCGGGCCGCACACGGCGTCGACCACCAGGCCGGCGTTGCGCTGGAACTCGACGAGGGCGCGCTCGGTGTCGGGGCCGAGGATGCCGTCGACGCGCCCGGCGTCGAAGCCGAGGGCGCCCAGACGGCGCTGGAGCGAGGCGACGTCGTCGCCCCGCAGCATGGGCTGGCGCAGGTAGAGCAGGCGGTCCCCGAGCCGGTAGCCGGCCTCGACCAGGGCGGCCCACGTCTGGCGCCCGCAGATCCCGTCCACCCGCAGGCCGCGGGCGGCCTGGAAGCCCCGCACGGCCGCCTCGGTGCGGGGGCCGAAGTGGCCGGGCTCGTCGCCGGAGGGCGGGTGCCCCACGCCGCCCAGGCGCTGCTGCAGGTCGCGGACGGCTTCGCCGCGGTCGCCGGCGCGGACCGGCAGGCCCTCTACAGGAATGCCTCGAGCTCCTGCACCAGCTGGCCCTTGCCCTTGGCGCCCACCAGCCGCAGCTGCGGCGCGCCGTCCTTGAACAGGATCAGCGTGGGGATGCTCATGACCTCGAACCGGCGGGCGATGGCCATGTGGTCGTCGACGTTGAGCTTGGCGATCCGCAGCTTGCCGGCGTGCTCGGCGGCGATCTCCTCGAGGATGGGGGTGATCATCTTGCACGGGGCGCACCACTCGGCCCAGAAGTCCACCAGCAGGGGCTCGGGCGCCCCGGTGACCTCCTCGTCGAAGGTGGCGTCGGTCAGTTCGGCGATGTTGGCCGCCACGGCGGCAGACCTCCTGAGAGAGAGCGGACGGAGCACGGGGAGGCGGTGCGGCTACCAGTTCCTGGGGGTGGGCTCGACGTCGACGGCGGCGTCGCCCTCGGCGTCGACCTGGTGCTCGAGCCAGCGCTCGGCGTCGATGGCCGCCATGCACCCCGAGCCGGCGGCGGTGACCGCCTGGCGGTAGGTTGAGTCCTGGACGTCACCGCAGGCGAACACGCCGTCGACGCTGGTGCGCGTCGACCCGTGCCGGGTGACCAGGTAGCCGTTGTCGCGCATCTCCAGCTGTCCCTCGAACAGGGCGGTGTTGGGGACGTGGCCGATGGCGACGAACAGGCCGGCGACGGGCAGGGTCGACTCCTCGTTGGTGACCACGTTGCGGACCGCCACCCCCTCGACGGCGTCGGCGCCGAGCACGTCGGTGACCACCGAGTCCCACAGGAACTCGATCTTGGGGTTCCGGAACGCCCGGTCCTGCATGATCTTCGAGGCGCGCAGCTGCTTGCGCCGGTGGATCACGGTGACCTTGCTGGCGAACTTGGTGAGGAAGGTCGCCTCCTCCAGGGCCGAGTCCCCGCCGCCCACCACCGCGATCTCCTCGTCCCGGAAGAAGAAGCCGTCGCAGGTGGCGCAGGTGGACACGCCGTAGCCCAGCAGGCGCTGCTCGTTGGGCAGGTCGAGCATGAGGGCCCGGGCGCCGGTGGAGATGATGATCGACCGGGCCCGGTGCTCCTCGTCGCCCACCCAAGCCCGAAAGGGGCGCTCGGACAGGTCGACGCCGGTCACCCGGCCGGTGACCAGCTCGGCGCCGAAGCGGGCGGCCTGGGCCCTGAAGTTGGCCATCAGGTCCGGCCCCTGGATGCCGTCGACGAACCCGGGGTAGTTCTCGACATCGGTGGTGAGCATCAGCTGGCCGCCCGGCTGGTCGCCGCCGGACGAGGCCTCGCCCTCGATGACGAGGGGACGGAGGTTGGCCCGCGCCGTGTAGATGGCGGCGGTGAGCCCGGCCGGGCCCGAGCCGACGATCAGTACGCTCCGCACGCCTGTGGTCAATGCCCGCTCTCCCTGGACGCCTTCTCCGACGTGGCCTTGCGCAGCAGGAACACGCCGCCCAGGCTGAAGATTCCACCGACGGCCAGGTACGCCGCCCACACCTCGGCCGGCAGGAGCACGTTCACCGCCCGGACCAGGGCGACGGCGACGAACACCACGGCGGTGACGCCCATGACGGCGGCCACCAGCCCGAACACCAGGGCGCGGGCCACGGTGGTGAGGGGCACCGAGGTCCTGTCGCGCACCGCCCCGACCACCCGCTCGACGGTGTCGGCGGCGCGGACGCTCCAGTCGCTCCCCCCGGGCGCCACGCTGGGGGGGTCTCCCGGCTGGGCCACAGGGGCACACTACCCTTGCCCGCCGTGCGCCGACTCCTCGCCGTGGCCGCCGGCGGGGTGGCGTCGGCCTTCGGGGCCGTCATCCTGGGCGAGTACGAGCTGGACGGGCCGACCCCGCTGCTGGCCGGGGCCCTGTTCGGCCTGATCCTGGGCGAGCTGGTGCCGACGGTGGCCCGGAGCCGGGACCCGGCCGTCGCCGGGGCCACCGCCGCCCTGGCCGCCCTGGGGATGACCTGGGGAGCGTGGCTGTCGACCGGCCCCGACGAGGACTGGGCGTTCGTACCGGGCCTGGCGTGGTTGGGCGTCGCCGTGGCCGCGGTGGCCGCCGTGCTGTGGGTCAGAACCCCTGGGAGGCGAGCACGCGGCAGTCGTCACGGGCCATGACGAAGGCCAGGTGGTCCGGCCCCGGCCCCGACGGGTCGGCGAGCCGGTAGGCCAGCACGACGGCGTCGGTGCCCTGCCAGCGCAAGGTGGCGGCGTAGACGAGGGGCCCGAGGCGGTCGCCCACCTGGGAGCGCACCTCGTCGCGGCAGGCGGCCGCCGGCTCGCCGCCGGCCGCCTGGCGGGCGGCGGCATCGT
>JBOGHR010000077.1:0-1541 GCA_050744905.1 Acidimicrobiales bacterium | reverse complement strand
GGCCCGGGCCCTGCGCCCGGGCGGCCGCCTGGTCGCCGACGCCGCCAACCCGGCGTCGGTGTACGCCATGCGCCACTGGTTCGCCGACCCGGCCCGCCGGCGCCCGGTCGACCACCGCCTGCTCGTGTTCCTCCTCCGCCGGGCCGGCTTCGCCGAGGTGGCGGTGGAGTGGCACTCGCCCGTCCCCCCCGGCGAGCGCCTGGCCGGAGCCGACGACGACGCCCGGCGCCTGGACCGCCTGCTGTTCGCCGACCAGGGCTACGCCGTCGTCGCCACCCGTTGACGTGGGGGCCCGCCATCGGCTCGCCGGCGTCGCCTCTTCCGGGCAGGTGGTTCGTTCGCAGTCCCTGGGCGGGCGGGGCCGGTGAGGCTGCTGGCGGTGGTGCCGCGCTACGGCCCGGCGGTCACCGGCGGGGCCGAGTGGTTGTGCCGCGAGCAGTGCGAGCGCCTGGCCGCCCGCGGCCACCACGTCGAGATCGCCACCACCTGCGCGGTGTCCTACGTCGACTGGGCCGACGCCCGGCCGCCCGGGACCAGCGTGGAGGAGGGCGTCGTGGTGCACCGCCACCCCGTCCGCCGGCCCCGGGACCCGGCCCTGTTCGGCGCCCTCCACGACCGGGTGGTGTGGGGGCACCGGCCCGGTGGAGGCCGCCCCCGGCTGGTGGTCCAGGAGGCGTGGATGCGGGCCCAGGGCCCCGACTGCCCCGGCCTGGTGCGCTTCGTGGGCGAGGAGTCGGGCCGCTTCGACGCCGTGACGTTCCTGCCCTACCTCTACGCCACCACCTGGTCGGCCATCGGCTCGGTGCGGGTGCCCGCCCTTCTGCAGCCGCTGGCCCACGACGAGCCGCCCTGGCGTCTGCCCATCTTCGACCTGGTGCTGCGGGCCCCCGACGCCTTCGGGTTCGTCACCCCCGAGGAGGAGCGCCTGGTGCGCCGGCGGGTGCCCGTGGGCGACCGCCCGAGCGCCGTGGTGGGCATCGGCGCCGAACCGCCGGCGCCCGCCGACCCTTCGCTGTTCCGGGAGCGCTCCGGCCTGGGCGAGCGCCCCTACGTGGTGGCCGTGGGCCGGGTCGACCCGAGCAAGGGCGCCACCGAGCTGGCCCGCTGGTTCGGCGCCTACAAGCAGCGCAACCCCGGCCCCCTGGCCCTGGCCCTGGTGGGCGAGCCGGTGGCGCCGCCCCCCGCCTCGGCCGACGTGGTGGTGTGCGGCGCGGTCGACGAGGAGGTCAAGCGCTCGGCCGTGGCCGGCGCCGTGTGCCTGGTCCAGCCCTCGTACTTCGAGAGCTTCTCCATCGTGCTCCTGGAGGCGTGGGGCCTGGGCCGCCCGGTGCTGGTGAACGGGCGCTGCGAGGTCCTCGCCGGCCAGGTCCGACGGGCCGGCGGGGGGATCGCCTACGCCGGCTTCCCGCAGTTCGAGGCGGCCCTCGACCTGCTGGTGGGGGACCCGGGCCTGGGCCGCCGGCTGGGCGCCGCCGGCCGGGCCCACGTCGCCGACCGGCACCGGTGGCCGGCGGTGCTGGACCGCTACGAGCGCCTGGTGG
>JBOGHR010000076.1:0-7809 GCA_050744905.1 Acidimicrobiales bacterium | reverse complement strand
CGCTGGTGGGGCTCGGGCCGGGAGGGCCCGAGCACCGGACCCCGGCGGCGGCGGCGGCCGTGCGCCGGGCCGAGGTCGTCATCGGGTACGGGCCCTACGTCGACCAGGCGGGCGACCTCCTCACGCCGGCCCACGAGCTGGTGCGCTCCCCCATCGGCAGGGAGGTGGAGCGGGCCCGCGCCGCCCTGGAGCGGGCCGGCGGCGGCCGGTCGGTGGCCGTGGTGTGCTCGGGCGACGCCGGCGTGTACGCCATGGCGTCGGTGGTGCTGGAGCTGGCGGGCGAGGTGGCGCCCGGGCTCGACATCGAGGTGGTCCCCGGCGTGACCGCCTCGTTGGCCGCGGCGGCGGTCCTCGGCGCCCCCCTCGGCCACGACCACGTCTCGATCAGCCTGTCCGACCTGCTCACGCCGTGGGACGTGATCGAGTCCCGGCTGCGGGCCGCGGCCGACGCCGACCTGGTCGTGGCGCTGTACAACCCGCGCTCGAACGGGCGGGACTGGCAGTTGGAGGCGGCCCGCAAGATCCTGCTCTGCGCCCGCCCCGAGCCGACGCCGGTGGGAGTGGTCACCGACGCCGGCCGGCCGGGCCAGAGGGCCGAGGTCACCACCCTGGGCGACCTCGACCCGGCCGACGTGGGCATGACCACCTGCGTCGTGATCGGCTCGTCGGCCACCGCCGTGGTCGACGGGCGCATGGTGACGCCCCGCGGGTACCGGCCGTGACGGCGGCCTGGCCAGGCACCATCGGGATCGAGGTGGCCGACCGCTGCACCGCCTGCGGGCTGTGCCTGGCCACCTGCCCGGAGGGGGCGCTGAGCCGCGCCCCCCACAAGCCGTCCACCGCCGCCCAGCGCTGCACCGCCTGCCTGGCCTGCGTCGAGGTCTGCCCCGTCGACGCCATCACGGTGAGCACCGAGGAGCCGTGGCGGTGACCGGGGTCCACCCCATCGAGGCCGAGAGCTACCGCCGCCTGGACGACCGGGTCGACCTGTCGGCATGGCCGCCCGGCCCCCGCGCCGTCGTGGCCAGGGTCGTCCACGCCACCGCCGACCTGGAGCTCGCGTCGTCGATGGCCGTCGACGAGGCGGCCGTCGCCGCCGGCGTGGAGGCGCTGCGGGCCGGGGCGGCGGTGATCGCCGACGTCGAGATGGTGCGGGCCGGCATGCCCTCGCTCGGCGCCTGCTGCCATCTGGGCGAGGTGCCGGCCGGCGGGGAGCCGACCCGGAGCGCGGCGGGCATCCGCCTGGCCGCCGAACGCCACCCCAGCGGGGCGGTCGTCGTCGTGGGCTGCGCTCCCACCGCCCTGAGGGAGGTCGTGCGCCTCGTCGGGTCCGGTCGCTTCACGCCCGCCCTCGTCGTCGGGCTCCCCGTTGGCTTCGTCGGCGCGGCCGACGCCAAGGAGCTGACACGGGCGTGCGCCGTGCACTCGATCACCAACGTGGGTGACAAGGGTGGCTCGGCCGTGGCCGCCGCCGCCGTCAACGCCCTCGCCCGCCTGGCCGCAGCCGACGCTGCGACCCCGCCCGTCGGGAGGAGGTGATGACCCTGCAGGAACTCGTCGCCCCCCAACCGGTACGGGTGCCGCGCTGGGCGTGGCTCGCCACCGCCCTGGCCGTGCTGGCCGTGTACCTGTTGACCCTCGACAACGGGCTCGTGCTCTCCCGGAGCGCGAGCACCGTCCACGAGCTGTTCCACGACGCGCGCCACTTCGTCGGCGTGCCCTGTCACTGACGGTCGGGGGGGGCCGGCCCGGCGCCGGCCCCTCCGTCACTCACAAGGATCGCCCATGACTCGTTACCTGAAGCTCGGTGCCACGGCCGGCGCGGCCGGCGGTGGTGCCCTCGCCCTGTTCCTGTTCGCCGTCGGCGAGCGGTCCCTGTCAGAGGCCATCGCCCGCGAGGCGGCCGCCGGCGGCGGCGCCGCCCACGAGGAGACGTTCTCCCGTGGGGTCCAGGTCCTCGGCGGCATGGCCGGGGCGGTCGCCTACGGCACCCTGGTCGGCGTGGTGGTCGGTGTCGTCTTCGCCGCCGTCCGCCACCGTCTCCCGCTCCGGGACGACTGGCGCCGCGCCCTGGCGCTGGCGCTGGCCGGCTTCGTCAGCCTGGCCCTGGTGCCGGCGCTCAAGTACCCGGCCAACCCGCCCTCGGTCGGGGACCCCGCCACCGTCGGCCGGCGCACCGCCCTGTACCTGGTCCTCCTCGCCTGCTCGGTGGTGGCCAGCTGGTCGGCGTGGCGGCTGTGGCGCACCCTCGCCGCCCGCGGCGTCCACGAGCCCCGCCGCGCCGGCGTGGTGGCGTCGGCCTACGCGGCGATGGTCGGCGCCGCCCTCGTCGGGCTGCCACCCAACCCCGATCCCAACAGCGCGCCGGCGCAGCTGGTCTGGCGCTTCCGCGTCGCCTCCGTCGGCGGCGCCCTCGTGTTCTGGACGGTGGCGGGCCTGACCCTCGGCTGGCTCCTGGTCCGCCGTGACGCCCGACCGGCCGCCGTTGCCGCCCCCGGGGACGCCGTCCATGCCTGACGGCCTGCTCCTGGTGGCCCACGGCTCACGGTCGACCGCCGGCCAGGGCGAGATGCGGGCGCTGGCCGGCGAGGTGCGGGCCCGGCGGCCGTCCCTGCCGGTCGAGCTCGGGTACCTCGAGCTGTGCGACCCGCCCGCCGGTCCTGCCCTGGACCGCCTCGTGGCCGCCGGATGCGATCGCATCGGCGTCGTCCCCCTGATGCTCCACGCCGCCGGCCACAGCAAGTCGGACGTGCCGGCGGTGGTGCTCGAGGCTCGCCTGCGCCACCCTGGCGTCGAAGTGGCCTACGGCCGTCCCTTCGGCGTCGACCACGCCCTCGTGTCGCTGGCGGCGAAGCGGATCGCCGCCGTGGGGGGCGCCGGTCGACCGCTCGCCGTCATGGGCCGGGGCACGTCCGACCCGGACGCCAACGCCGAGGGGTGCCGGGCAACCCGCCTCCTCGCCGAGTCCACCGGTGCGCCCGTGGTCGTCACCGGCTTCTCGGGCGTGACCTGGCCCACCGTGCCCGAGGCGCTCGACCAGCTCACCCGGCTGACCGACGGGCCCATCACCGTGTTCGCCTGGTTCCTGGCCACCGGCGTCCTCGTCGACCGCATCGTCGAGGACGTTGCCGCCCTCCGCCGCCGCACCGGGCTGGACGTGGCCGAGGCGGGATGGTTCGGCCCGGACCCCGTCCTGGCGGAGCTGGCGCTCGCCCGCTTCGACGAGGCGCTGGGCGGCCGGGTGCAGATGAACTGCGACGCCTGCGCCTACCGCCGTCCCTTCCCCGGGCTCGAGGATCGGGTCGGCCAGCCGCTCGGGCAGGGCCATTCCCACCTGGCCGCGGAGCACCGGCACTGACGGCGGACGCTCACGGATGGTCCGGCGCCGATGCTTCTCGCGTGCAGTCATGGCGGATGGCGTGGATGCTGACGATTGCTGGTCGAGGGTGACCTCGACGCGTCCATTGTCGACGGCCGCCTGGACGGTGCGGCGTGCGTAGCCGCTCCGGTCTTGTAGCCGGCTCCGGCGAAGCTGGACCCGGGGTCTGGTGCGGGCGGCGCTGCGCCGGCGATGACCGGTCCGCCGGCTCCGGCGATCCTCCCGCCGCCATTGCGGCGCGCCGCAAGTCATCCTTCCGCTCGTCCGAGAAGCATTCCTCCACCCGAATGGGTTGGAGCGTCAGACGTGGGCGAGAACCTCCATCACCTCGAACCGAGTGATCGTCACGGGCGCGCCCTCAGGGGGTCTCGGTCCGCTCTCGGCCGCCCGCTGGGCGGCGTCCTCGCTCTCGAAGATCAGCACCGATGTGCCCTTCCCGGTGTCCGGGCCGCCCAGCCAGTAGGCGGCGACCAGTCCGGGGGCGGAGCTGACGGCTGGGACCACGACCTCGTTGAGCAGCTTCAGGGCTTCATCGCCCCTTGCCGAGTCAATCGACACTTCGACCACCAGACCATGCACCTCGGACCTCCTCGTCGTCGAGACCCGCATCCTCGCAGTGGTCCCGACCGACGTCCACCACGTCCGCAGCTGCGCGGTTGCCGGAGCCACATCTCAGCGACAGTCGACGGAGCGGGCGCCGTAGGAGCCGGTCGGAGGCACGTGACGGGTCCCTGCACTCGCCACCGGTCTGGACGCGAAGCCGAAAGCAGCGAAGTGCGTCGCCAGCGCGGCTACCCATCAGCAGGAGCGCGACCGAGCGCACCTGCCCGTGCCGTTGCCTGCGGCCGCGTCAATGTCCGGCCGAGGCTGTGATCTGGTAATCTGATATCGTGTCCGAGATCAGCGCAACGGAGGCCGCACGTCACTTCGCCGACCTGCTGGACGCCATCGAGCACCGAGGCCGGCGCTTCACCATCGTCCGCCGGGGAAGGCCGGTGGCGCACCTCGGGCCGGTTCGACTTGGCCGTGGAGCCGAGGCGAAGGCCGCCCTGCGCCGGCATCGACCTGACTCGGCGTGGGCCGCCGACCTTGACTCGATGCGGAAGCTGGTCGAGCTGCAGCAGCGATCATGAGGCGCCTGTTGCTCGACACCACCTTCCTCATCGACGCCGACCGCGGTGGCGACACCCTTGACGACGTCATCGGCGATGACGACGACGTCGCTGTCGCCTCCATCACCATCGCCGAGCTCAGGGTCGGGGTCCTTCTGGCAGAGGGCAAGCACCGGTCGGATCGCCTCGCCTTCGTCGACGACGTCCTCGCCACCATCCCCGTCGTCGACTACGACCTGAGCGTGGCAGCCGCACACGCCCAGTTGCTGATAGAGGTCCGACGCCGGGGGCGACCACGAGGGGCGCACGACCTGATCATCGCGGCCACGGCAGGAGCCTCCAGCAGAACCGTGCTCACCGCAGACCAGAGCGCGTTCGACGATCTCACCGGCGTCAACGCCGAACCACACCGCTAGAGAGCGCCATCTCGAGGGGCTCACCGGTCCCGAGGGCCTGACGCGCCAGGCGTCGATGTTCGCCTGCCGCGGCTCGGCTCGGCGGGGTGCGGCAGGCGGGTCGATCAGGAGGCGACGTCAGCTTCGCGCCACCTGGGCGAACTGGAGCGTGTCGGTGTACCGCCGGAACCGGCCAACCTTGCCGTCGGAGATCATCCATCCCTTGGCGCCCCGACATCAGCAGATCTGACCATCGCGGTCGCCATACGCTGGGACGGATGGCCGGTGGGTCGCCGGACTGGAGAGCCGTACACGCGGAGCTGTCGACGCGCGACGCGTCGTCGCTGCGGGCGGATGAGCTGGACGCCCTGGCCGAGAGCCTGTTCTGGCTCGATCGGCCCGACGAGTCGATCGCCGTGCGCGGCCGTGCGTTCAGGGCGCACGTGGCGGCCGGCGACCACGCCGGTGCTGCGATGGCCGCTTGGCAGTTGTTCTACGACCACGCCCTCGTCGGTGAGCTGGCGCCGGCCAACGGCTGGCTCGAGCGGGCCCGGCGCCACGCCGGTCAGGCCGAGGGAACGGCGGCCGCCGGCTTCCTGGCAGTGGCCGAGTCCGACCGCGCCGCCATGAACGGCGAGCCATGCGACGCCCTGACCCACGCCGAGCGGGCGGTGGCGGCCGGTCAGGCGACTGGCCACGCCGACCTCACGGCCATGGCGCTGCAGGCCAAGGGCCGGGCACTGGTGGCATGCGGCCGTCACGCCGACGGGATGGCCGCGCTCGATGAGGCGATGGTGGCGGTCATCAACGGTGAGCTCGCCCCGCTCTTCACCGGCTGGGTGTACTGCAACGCCCTGTCCAGCTGTCACGATCTCGCCGACCTGAGCAGAGCCGTCCAGTGGAGCGAGGCCGCCGCGAAGTGGTGCGCCGACCTCGACGCCGGGCGGCTCTACCCCGGGATCTGCCGGCTGCACGTCGTCGAGCTGGAGAGCCTCCGCGGCAGTTGGAAGACGGCCGCGGAGCAGGCGCAGCTGGCGTGTGAGGAGCTCACCAGCCACGACCCCCGGTACGCCGGAGGCGCGCACTACCTGATCGGGGAGCTGCATCGCATGACCGGGCGCCTCGACCTCGCCGAGGAGGCGTTCACGCGTTCACACCAGCTGGGCCGCCTCCCGCAACCGGGCCTCGCGCGGGTGCGGATGGCGCAGGGACGGGTCGACGCCGCCGTGATCGCGCTCCGGCTCGCCCTCGACTCGGCGCCGGCGGGGCCCTTGCAGCGCGGCGAGCTGCTCATGGCTCTCGCCGAGGCGAAGGTCGCGGCGAGGGACCTCGACGCCGCGGAGGCAGCGTCCGCCGAGCTCGCGCGGGTGGCGAGCGAGGTGGCGAGCGACTATCTGAAGGCGCTGTCGCTCTCGACGGAGGCCTCCGTCCTCCTGGCCCAGGGCGACGCCGTGACCGCCTGCCGCCGAGCCGGCGAGGCGGCGGCGCGGTTTGCGGCACTCGGGATGGTGTACGACGAAGCCCGGGCCCGCGCGGTGCGTGGGGCCGCGGCGAGCACCATCGGCGAGCGCGACACGGCCCGGCTCGAGCTGTCCACGGCCCTCGACGCCTTCGATCGCCTCGGGGCCGAGCCGGACGCCCGTCGCCTGCGAGCGCTCCTCGGTGAAGCGCCGGCGTCGCCCCTCTCCCCCAGGGAGGCGGAGGTGCTCCGGCTCGTCGCCCGGGGTGCGACCAACAAGCAGGTGGCGGCCGAGCTCTTCGTGAGCGAGCACACCGTGGCCCGCCACCTCAGCAACATCTACACCAAGCTTGGCGTCGTCTCCCGGGCGGCGGCGACGTCCTTCGCGTACGAGCACGCCCTCATCTGAGGTCCGACCACGACGGGCATGGTCAGGTCTGACCATGCCGACGGCGACCTGAATGGCGCATCGCGGCGATGCGGCCTCCCCGGCCGACGTCGTACAACACTCCCATGAGCACTCCTGAAGCGTTCGAGATCCCCCTCGAGACCGCCGAGCTGTACGAGGCGAGGTTCGTCCCGGCTCTCTTCGCCGACTGGGCGCCCCATGTCGTCGACATGGCCGACGTCACCGCCGGCCAGTCCGTCCTCGACGTCGCCTGCGGAACCGGCATCGTGGCCCGCACCGCGGCCGCTCGGGTCGGGCCCGACGACCGCGTCGTCGGCGTCGACCTGAACCCGGCCATGCTCACCGTGGCCGAGCGGGTCTGTCACGGTGTGGAGCTGCGCCGAGCCGACGTCGCCGACCTGCCCTTCGACGCGGGGACCTTCGACGCCGCGCTGTGCCAGATGGCGCTGATGTTCTTCCCGGACCGCCAGCGGGCGATCAGCGAGATGGGCCGGGTGGTCACCGCCGGCGGCACGGTGGTGGTCATGGTGCCGAGCAGCCTCGACGCCCAGCCCGCCTACCGGTTGCTGGTGGAGCTGGCCGCACGGCACGCCGGGCCCGAGGCGGTGGCGATGCTCAGCGCCTACTGGGCCTGCGGCGATCTCGACGAGCTCTGCGCGACGGTGCGGGCGGGCGGGCTCGAGGTGCTGTCCACCCGCACCCGGATGGGGACGGCCCGCTTCGGCTCCATCGCCGAGTTCGTCGCCGTCGAGGTGGAGAGCACCCCGGTTCGTGAGCGACTCACGGATGGCGAGTACGACGCCCTGGGTCGGGAGGCGCACGACGTGCTGGCCCCGTTCACCTCGCCGGACGGCACCGCGCAGATCCCCATCGAGGGCCACCTCGTGGCCGCCCGACCTCGGTAGCGAACCCGACCCGCCGTCGCCGGTGGTTTGCGTCTGACTTTGCCGCGGAGGGTCCGCCGCGAAATGACCCAAGGCTGAGAGGCTCCTCGGCTTCGCCGAGAGGAGCATCCAGTGCCCCAGACCAGTGGCCGCCGGCCGCCGAGGAAGCTG
>JBOGHR010000075.1:0-4518 GCA_050744905.1 Acidimicrobiales bacterium | reverse complement strand
GCTCGGCGCCGAGCCGGCGGAGGTGGGCGAAGTTGGCCTCGCCCGCCGTGCCCACCACCCGGGCCCCGAGGACCTGGGCCAGCTGGACGGCGAAGGTCCCCACGCCACCCGCCGCGGCGTGGACGAGGACCACGTCGCCCTTTCCCACGTGCAGCACCCGGGTGAGGGCCTGCCACGCGGTGAGACCGGCCAGGGGCAGGGCGGCCGCCTCGGCCCACGACAGCGACGGCGGCTTGGGCGCCAGCGTGCGCACCGGTGCGGGGACCAGCTCGGCGTAGGTCCCCCACCGGATGTGGTCCCGCCGGACGTAGCCCACCACCTCGTCGCCCTCGGAGAGCTCGGGCACGGCCGGGCCGGTCGCCTCCACCACGCCGGCCACGTCCCATCCGGGCACGAGCGGGAAGTCGCACGGGTAGCGGTTGGCCAGCCCCCCCTTGCGGACCTTGTAGTCGACCGGGTTCACCCCCGCCGCCCGGGCCCGCACCAGCACCACGTCGGGACCGATCACCGGCTCCGGCAGGTCGGCGAGGTGCAGGAGCTCGGGGCCGCCGAACTCGTCGATCGCCATGGCTCGCACGGGGCGCCAGCGTAGGAGGCGCCGGGAAGGACCGGCGGGCGGCGCCCACGATCACCCCTCGATGAGCCGACCGCCGGGCGGTTCGATCCTGCCTCCCATCCGCAGGCCAGCGGCCTCGGGCGCCCCCTGTCCGACCGAGGTCGCCGCCCCGTTGCGCCTCACCCGTCGGCGACAGGGACGTGCTCGAGGGGCCGGGTCGCCGGCCCCTCCAGGATCTCGCCCGCGTAGGTGAACCGCGAGCCGTGGCACGGGCAGTCCCACGACGTCTCGGCGGTGTTCCACCTGAGGCTGCACCCCATGTGCGTGCACGTGACGCCGACGGCGTGGACGCGACCGGAGGGGTCGCGGTACGCGCCGACGGCCGAGCCGCCCGCCCGCACCACCGCTCCCTCGCCCGGCGCCAGGTCACCGACGTCCCTCGCCCGCAGGCGGGCGAGCCGGTCCTTCACGAAGTGCATCCCGACGGAGGCGTTCTCCTTGACGAACCTCTTCACCGCGCCGCCGTCGCCCACCCGGGTGGCGTCGAAGGTCGCCAGCCACCGGTTCTCCCGGTCGGTGGCGACGTCGGCGAGGATCATCGCCGCCGCCGTCCCTCCGGTCATGCCCCACTTGTGGAACCCGGTGGCAACGAGGACGCGCTCGGTACGGGGGCAGCGGCCGACGTAGGGGATGTGGTCGAGGGTGGTGTAGTCCTGCGCCGACCACCGGTGCTCGACGGCCTCCACGTCGAACGTGTCCCGCGCCCAGGCCTCGAGGTCGTCGTAGTACGGCCGGGTGTCGTCGGCGTCGCCCGGCTTGTGGCTGCTCCCGCCCACGACCAGCCCCGGCGCCCCGTCGAGGTCGACGGGGCGCACCGAGCGGGTGGGCGAGTCCACCGACAGGTACATGCCGGCGGGAACCCCTCCCCGGCAACGCAGGGCGATGGCGTAGGACCTCGTCGGGTGGGCCTTGGCGAAGAACCCGCCGATGTCGAGGAAGGGCAGAAGGGTGGCGATCACCGCCGCCGTGGCGCGGATCCGGCCGCCCTCGGTCTCGACCACGACACCGTCGTCGTCCTCGTCGACGTCGACGGCGCGAGACTGCTCGAAGATCCGCCCGCCCGCCGCCTCGACGGCCGCCGCCAGACCCAGGGCGTACCTCCGGGGGTGGAAGTGCGCCTGCTCGTCGAAGCGCACCGCCGCCTCGACGCCGTAGGGCAGGTCGGTCTCCTCGGTGAGCGACGCCGGGAGGCCGAGCGACCGCGCCGCCTCCACCTCGGCCTCGATCGCGGCACGCCGGCCCGGGTCGACGGTGTACGTGTACGCCGGGCCCCGGGTGAGCTGGCAGTCGATGGACAGCGACTCGACGAGGCGCACCACCTGGTCGAGTGCCTCCTGGTTCGCCTCGCCGTACGTGCGCGCCGCCTCCTCGCCCGCCCGCTCGACCAGGCCGGCGTAGATCAGGCCGTGCAGCGACGTCACCTTGGCGGTGGTGAACCCGGTCGTCCCCGAGGCGACGCGCGCTCCGTCGACCACGGCGACGTCCACGCCCCGCTGGGCGAGGAGGAGCGCCGTGGTCAGCCCCGTGATGCCGGCGCCGACGACGACGCCCGCCTGGTGGGCGCCGTCGAGGCTCGGATAGGACGTCTCCGGCGTCGTGGCCAGCCAGAGGGACCGGTTCGGGTCGAGCAACGCCACGGGACACCTCCGGGGGCTGGGTTCGGGTCACGCCTGCCGACCGCACGGCCTGTCAGCCGGGAGCCGACGCCGCAGAACGAGAGGACGAGCTCAACCTAGATCTTCGACCTCATTCGTTCGCTTCGCTCACTCCATTCGGTCGAGTTGGATCGTGCTCCGGCTGGCGGGCGGGCGCCGCCGTCGAGGGCACCCCGGCGCGGGCCGCCTACCCGGCCCCCACGGTCAGCCCTCGGTGAGCAGGGACCGCAGGCCGGCCTCGACCGCCTCCAGCTCCCGGCGCTCGACCCGCTCGCCGGCGGCATGGGCCAGGTTCGGGTCGCCCGGGCCGTAGTTGGCGGCGGGGATGCCCCGGGCGGCGAAGAAGGCCACGTCGGTCCAACCCAGCTTGGCCCGGGGGGTGCCGCCGGCGGCCGCCACCAGCCGGGCCAGCAAGGGGGATCCCAGGTCGGGGGCCGCCCCGTCGGCGGCGTCGACCAGCTCGACGGCGTCGCCCCGGGACTCGTCGACGGCGTCGCCCAGGGCCCGGCGGACGGCGGCGACCGCCTCGGGGGCGCGACGGTCGGGGGCGTAGCGGTGGTTGAGGTGGACCACGGCCCGGTCGGGGACCACGTTGCCGGCCACCCCGCCCTCCACCCGCACCGCGGAGAGGGCCTCGGCGAACGTGCAGCCGTCCAGCACGACGTGGCGCCCCTCGAAGGCGGCGGCCCGTTCGAGCACGGGCCCCAGCCGGTGGATGGCGTTGACGCCGAACCACGGGCGGGCGGTGTGGGCCCGCTCGCCGGCCAGGGCGACGGCCAGGCGCAGCGTGCCCTGGCAGCCGGCCTCGATGGTGGCGGAGGTGGGCTCGCCCAGCACGGCGGCGGCGCCCGCCACCAGGTCGGGCCGCTCGGCCAGCAGCCGGCGCAGGCCGTTGTGGCGGGACTCCACCTCCTCGCACTCGTAGAACACGTAGGTGACGTCCACGGCGGGGTCGGGCACGGTGCGCGCCAGGTGCAGGTGCACGGCGCAGCCCGCCTTCATGTCGGCGGCGCCGATCCCCCACAGCACGTCGCCGTCGACCCGGGCCCGCTCGTTGCCGTTGGGCGGCACGGTGTCGAGGTGGCCGGCCAGCACCACCCGGGACGGCCGGCCCAGCTCGGTGCGGGCCACGACGTTGTGGCCCACCCGGTCCACCGCCAGCCACGGCACCGCCCGCAGGGCGGCCTCCACGTGGTCGGCGATGGCCGCCTCGGCATGGCTGACCGAGGGGATGTCGACCAGCTCGGCGGTGAGCGCCAGCAGCTCGGCGCCGCTCACGCCGACACGCCGTGCTCGCGCAGGATCTCGTTCAGCTTGGCCTTGTCGTGGCGCTCGCCCTCGGCCAGCCGCCGCAGCACGAGCACGCACGGCAGGCCGAACTCGCCCCCCGGGAACTGCTTGCGGCGGCTCCCCTGCACGGCCACGCACCACGCCGGAACCACGCCCCGGCCGAGCTCCTCGCCCGTCTGCACGTCGATCACCGGTATGCCGGGGTTCAGCACGGCGCCCTCGGCCAGCACCGCCCCGGTGCCCACCCGGGCGCCCTGGGTGATCATGCAGCGGCTGCCGATCATGGCCTCGTCGCCGATGAGCACCGGGGCGGCCTGGGGCGGCTCGAGCACCCCGCCGATCCCGACGCCGCCCGACAGGTGGACGTTGGCCCCGACCTGGGCGCACGACCCCACGGTGGCCCACGTGTCGACCATGGTGCCCGCCCCCACCCGGGCGCCGATGTTGACGTAGCTGGGCATGAGGACCACCCCCCGCTCCAGGTGCGAGCCCCAGCGGGCCGACGCCCCCGGCACCACCCGCACGCCGGCCGCCGCGTAGCCCCGCTTGAGGGGGATCTTGTCGGCGTATTCGAACGGCCCCAGCTCGGTCGTCTCCATGGCGGCCAGCTTGAACACCAGCAGCACGGCCTGCTTCAGCCAGGCGTGGACGGTGACCGCCCCGGTGGCCTCGTCCCACTCCGCCACCCGGGCCCGGCCGGTGTCGAGCAGGTCCACCGCCTCGCGCACCGAGGCCAGGGCGCCGGCGTCGCCCGGGCCCAGCTCGGCCCGGTGCTCCCAGAGCTCGCCGATGGTGGCCTGCAGGTCGGTCATGGCCGGCGAGGCTACCGGCTGGGCCCGCTCGCCCCCCGCCGACGCGACGCCCGACACGTGATGCCCTGGCCACAACCGTTCGCCGCGTTCGCAGCGGCAAGGTCCGTGGCCGCGCTCGCCGCCGCAGGCGGCCTCTGCGGCTGCG
>JBOGHR010000074.1:0-13848 GCA_050744905.1 Acidimicrobiales bacterium | reverse complement strand
TGGAGCGGACGACGGGATTCGAACCCGCGACCCTCACCTTGGCAAGGTGAGGGTTCCTACAGGCAGCCAACGCCCCACGCCCGCCGGGCTTCGCCGAACCATCGGGCGGCGGACGATGTTCACGTTTTCGTCTCGCGCTCTCAGTGGCCGTATGCGTCTCCGAGATCCCTCACGCCAGGGGCACGTCCGAATCACCTGAAGCCGCCTTCGGCGACTGCCTGCGCCTCACGGCCGTCGCTTGCGATCATCCTGCGATCAGGTGGCCTGGACAGCAGAAGAGCCGGCCCTGGCGGACCGGCTCTGACCTGCGTTCCCTTGGTCGGGCCGGCGAGACTCGAACTCGCGACCCCTTGACCCCCAGTCAAGAACACGGTGTCAATGTCAGTCAACGGGTGTCTGTGCATGTGCAGGTCACAGTACATACCACGGTCAAGAGAGTCAACCGAAGACAACCGTAGGGTACGATGCGTTGCTGTCCTCGTTGCTGTCCTCGGGAGGTGCAGGCGTGGCACGCAAGCGCTCGAACGCCGAAGGCTCGATCTACTACCGGGAGTCCCGCAAGCGGTGGGAAGCCGTGCTCGTCACCGGCTGGAAGACCGTCGAGCGCGCCGACGGCACCACGGTCCGCCGGCCCGAGCGCCGCACGATCACCGGCAAGCTCCGCAAAGACGTCGCCGCCCGCCTCGACGCCGCCAAGGCCGCGCTCGACCAGGGCCTCGACGTCCCCGACGCGCGCACCACCCTCGCCGACTTCGCCACCTGGTGGGCCGCCAACGTCCTGCCCGGCGAAGGCCTCGCCCCCGCCACCGAACGCTGGTACCGCGACATCCTCGACACCTACGTGATCCCCCACGTCGGGGCCAGGACGCTCCGCGGCCCCCGCGCGCTCACCCCCGGCGACGTCGAGCACATGACCGCCCAACTCCGCACAGCGGCCCGCAAGAAGCACCCGGACCGGGCCGGCTACTCGCACCGGGTCGCCGAAGCGGCCCGCACCACGCTCGGCAAGGTGCTGCGCGCCGCCGAACGCCGCGGGCTCATCGAACGCAACGTCGCCCGCATCGCCCGCCCACCCGGGGACCGCGGCAAGGCCCGCCCGGTGAAGGCCTTCACGGTCGCCGAGGTCGACGTCATCCTGACCGGGCTCGATGACAGCCCGTGGCACCCGGTCGTCGTCGTCGGCGTCACCACCGGGCTCCGACCGGCCGAGCTGCTGGCCCTGCACTGGCCCGACCTCGACCTCGGCGCCGACCCGCACCTGTCGGTCCGCCACGCCCTGACGTTCGTCGACGGCATCGCGCTGAAGGCCCCCAAGCGCGAGCGCTCCTACCGCACCGTCCCCCTCACCCCCGAAGCCGTCACGGCACTGAAGGCGTGGCGCAAGGCCCAGGCCGCCGACCGCCTCGCCGCCGGCGGCCTGTGGTCGACCGACTGGCCGCAGCTGGTGTTCACCACCCCCGACGGCCGGCCCCGCCGCGTCGACAGCTTCCGACACACCCTCGGCCGCGTCATGCCCGGCGCCCACCCGCACCGCCTACGCCACACCTACGCCACCCACCTCCTCGAGGCCGGCACCCCGATCCACCACGTCGCCGAGCTCCTCGGCGACAGCGTGGCCACCGTCGAAGCCACCTACAGTCACGTGCTGCGCCACAAGTCCGAGGTCGCCGCCGTCGCACGCGGGCTCGTCGGCGGTGGGACATGAGACCAGCTGTGTGGGTGTGCCCACGGTGCGACAAGCCCGCGTGCACCGTCCACGACGACCACCCGCAGTATCCCGGCACCATCGTCATGACCACGACGTCGCGCAGCGAGACGGTCGTAGCGCAGCGACGGTGGACGACGGAGTACAGCACAGTGCCATTGGTCTACGCCGATGTCCCCGTCGTGTGTGTCGGCTGCGAGGCCGAGGGGACCGTCACCCTCGACGAGCTGGCCGAGGCCGTCCGGACCGCCATGCGACCGCAGCGCCGCAACCCGGTCCGCCGAGCGTTCCGCCCGGAGTCCACCACGGGCAACGCTTAATGATGTAGAACATCGGGAGCTTCATCCCCGGCCTGGCTGGATAGCCACCCTTCGCTCGTCTGAGGCCCGAGCGTGAGAGAAGGGTGGCATCGCCATGTCTGACCTCGCGCCGGCCGACCAGGCTGAAGTCGAGCGTCTCGCCTACAGCCCCGCCGAGATCGCCCACGCGCTCGGCTGCACCCGCCAGCACATCCAGAACCTGATCGGCCGCGGTGAGCTGCCCAGCGTCAAGCTCGGCCGTAAGCGGCTCATCCCCCGCCACGTCGTCGACGAGCTCCTCGGCGCCGACCGGCCCCGGGGCGCCGCCTGATGCCCCCGCCGCCTGAACGCGAGAGACGGTGGCCGGGCACAGCCACCGTCTCGCAAAGCAACGACACCACGACCACCGCGACGAGATCGAGGTGGCCTTCATGGTAGCCACGAGCAGTGACACCTACGGCGACACGCCGCGGTACGTGATCGGCCGAGAGGTCGTCCTCGGCCGCAGGGTGATCGTCCCCGAGGACCCCGCCGCCGCCGCCGAGGTCCTCGCCGAGATCCACGGCGGCCCGCGGCGCGCCGCCTCGTGGCTACGGGCCGTGCTCCGCCAGATCGAGGAGCGGCGATCGTGACCCGCCGCACGAAGGTCGAGATGCGGCTCCTCCGGGACGCCATCTACGTGCTGGCCGAGGAGAACCGGCCCTGCACGGTCCGCCAGCTCTACTACCTCGGCATCGGCCAGTGGTGGGACAAAGACCAGGGGAAGAGCCGCAGAACCTATGGCATGGTGGTCCGTCTGGTGGGCGAGCTGCGGGAGGCCGGCGTCCTTCCCTGGGAATGGATCGCCGACAACACCCGCTGGTTCCGGCACCGCACAATGTTCAACTCGCCCGGGCACATCCTGCGCAGCGTCGCCGAGACCTATCGGCGGGACCTGTGGGCGCGCCAGCCCGTCCACGTCGAGGTCTGGTGCGAGTCCGACTCGATCGCCGGGGTCCTCGACGACGTCACCTACCCCGAAGGCGTCGCCCTGTTCCCCTGCCGCGGCCAGTCCTCCAAGACGCTGGTCTACGAGGCCACCCGCTCCTACGTCGAGATCGGCAAGCCCGTGGTCGTCATCTACGTGGGCGACTGGGACCCGTCCGGACTCGGTATCCCGTTCTCGGTCGAGGATCGCATGGCCCGCTACTCCGACGGCGAGACCGTCGACCTCGACCTACGACGCATCGCGGTAACCGCCGAAGACGTCGCCGTCGGCTCCTACACGACCCACTCGGTCAACACCAAGGACCCGAACTATCGCCGGTTCGCCGACCGCTGCCGTCTTATGCACCTAGATCCACAAACCGCGGTGGAGGTCGAGGCACTCCCGCCGGACCTGCTCCGCCAGCGACTCCGTGCCGCTATCGACGAGCTGGCCGACGCGCGCCTGTGGAACGCGACCCTCGCCGCCGAGCGATCCGAGCGCGAGCTGCTGGAGCGCATGGTCACGGGCGACGTGAGCGCCTACCGCCAGCTCGTCGGCAACGGGGCGACGCCATGAGCGACTACGGAGGCGCCGTGTTCGACCAGCACGCCGTGAAGCTCGCCGCCTCGGCCATCACGGCCGAGGTCGCCCGCGAACGCGGCTACGTGTCCGCCGACACGAAGGCCCAGCTCGAGCGCTACGGGTTCGGGCCCGTCCAGCGCCGCCCACCGGCGCTGATCATCCCGCTGCACGATGTGTTCGGGGAGCTGGCCGGCCACCAGGTCCGCCCCGACGACCCGCGCATCCTCGACGGTAAGCCGGCGAGATACGAGTCCAAGCTCGGCCAGCGCATGGTCCTCGACGTCCCCCGCCGGGCCCGAGCCCATCTCGGCAACCCTGCCGTGCCGCTGGTCATCACCGAGGGACCGCTCAAGGCCGACGCGCTGGTCTCGGCCGGCGTGAACGCCCTCGCCCTGCTCGGGGTGTGGGCGTGGAAGGGCACCAACGACGACGGCGGCAAGGTCGCCCTCGCGGCGTTCGACCAGATCGCCTGGAACGACCGCCCGGTGTACGTGTGCTTCGACAGCGACGCCATGCTCAAGGCGGGCGTGCACCAGGCCATGGAACGCCTCGCCAGTTACCTCAAGCTGCGTGGCGCCAACGTCGCCTACATCTACCTGCCGTCCACGCCGACGCTCGACAAGGTGGGAGTCGACGACTGGCTCGCCGCTGGCGGCACCCCGGCCGAACTGATGGCGCTGGCCACCGCGGAGCTGCGCAAGCCCCCGGGCACCGACCAGCCCGGCGAGCCGGTCGACACCTTCGACGACGTGGTCGACGAGCCCGGCTGGCAGGTGCTCGACGAGGTTCGGGGCTGGCTGGCCGCTCACGTCGCCTACTCGTCACCCCACCACGCGCCGACAGTGGCGCTCTGGTGCGCCCACACCCACGTCCTCGACCGTGCCGCGTCGACCCCGCGCATCGCGTTCGAGTCACCCGAGCCAGAGTCCGGCAAGTCCCGGAACCTGGAGTTGATGGAGTGCATCTGCCACCACGGCAAGCTCGTGTTGCAGATGTCGCCGGCCAGCGTCTACCGGTGGGTGGAAGCGCTGCGCCCGACGATCCTGCTCGACGAAGTCGACGCCGTGTTCGGCCCGAAGGCCAGCAAGGACCACGAGGACCTGCGGGCACTGGTGAACGCCGGGCACCGGCCCGGGGCGATGGTGCCACGGGTCGACAAGGACACCATGCGGGTGGTCGAGTTCTCGTGCTACTCCCCGGTGGCGCTCGCCGGCCTGTCCGGCTGCCTACCCGACACGATCCGCTCGCGATCGATCCGTGTCCCGATGCGCCGACGCGCACCCGACGAGACGGTGCGCCCCTTCCGCGAGCGCGTCACCCGACCCGAGGGCACCGCCCTGCATCGCCGGTTGGCCGCATGGGCGTCCCGGCACGGCGAGGACATGCCCGAGGCGCCCGACCTCCCCGCCGGTGTCACCGACCGGCAGGCCGACCAGTGGGAAGTCCTCATCGCCGTCGCCGACGCCGCGGGCGGGCACTGGCCCGACACGGCGCGGGCCGCATGCACCGCGATCGTCACCGAGGCCCGCGCCAACGTTGAGGACCAGTCGCTCGGCATCCGACTCCTCGCCGACATCCACACCGTCTTCGACGGCGCCGACCGCATGACCACCGCGGACCTGCTCGCCAAGCTCCACGCCCTCGACGACGCCCCCTGGGACGATTGGTACGGGAAGCCCGTCACGGCTCGGTGGCTGGCGTCGAAGCTCAAGCCCTACGGCGTGAAGCCCGATCAGCACCGGTTCGGCGAGGTGGCGAAGAAGGGCTACCTGGCGGCCGACTTCCACGAGGTGTGGCGTCGCTACGACGTGATGGGAAACAAGGGAAACAAGGGAAACATCCGAAACACTCCTGGTAGGAGCGTTTCGGATGTTTCGGATGTTTCGGATACGGGCGGCCCCACGGGCAACTACGACGGCCCCACGGGCAACTACGACGTGAAGGGAAACAAGGGAAACATCCGAAACGCTCCTACCAGGGATGTTTCGGATGTTTCGGATGTTTCGGATACGGGCGGCCCCACGGGCAACGGGCGCCGACCCGGGTCCCGGGAGCACCTGGAGTTCTGATGGCGTTCCTCGCTGTCCCCGACTTCCCGGCGTTGCTCCAAGTGCTCGACGACCGCGGCATCCGCTACACGGTCAACCCCAACGGAGACGACTGGCTACTCGAGGTCGACGCCCCCGCGGGCGCCATCGTCCCCGAGATCCGGATGGCCATCCGCCGCCACAAGTGGCTCCTCATCTGGACCGTCATCGCCCGCGGCACCGGCCACGTCTGGGCGCCGTGCAACGTCTGCGGCGAAGCCGTCCTGCTCGACCCCGCGCCCCGCCTCGCCGGCAAGACCGTCTGGCCCACCTGCCGCCTCACGCCCGGCTGCACCGGCCGACACACCACCACATGACCCCTGGACACAGTGACCACAGGCTCAGCGACGACGACATCGACCGCCTCCAAGCCGAGCACCTCGCCGACCTCATCGCCCTCAACGACCTCTACGAGGAATGGTCGCTGCACTCGCGCACCTCATCGGCGAGACCCTGGCGTGGCTCGACTGGCTGGTCGGTGAGGGCGAAGACCCCGACGGCATCCCCACCCCCCTCCTCCTGCCTGCCGCGCGCCAAGCCAGCAAACGGCTCGCCATCGGACACTTCCTACGAGACCGCGTCGACCAGCGCATCGCAGCATGGGACGAAGCACACCCATGACCACAACGACGTCGACCGCGACGGCGCATCAGCCGCGACTGGTGACATCCCACCCCATACCAGTGCACCTCGATGTTTTAGGTGCACTCCGGGGGACCCACCGTCCCTCGTCTCCCATTTCTCTCTAGTCGGGTGGGGGGGCTACCGGCCGCCATGCGAAATTCGTCACAAACGTGTAAATCGGGACAGGCAAACGGGGTCCGTGGTGGCGGGCTCGAAAAACTGCGGGGTGCCGGGTGGGTGAGCCTGCGCCGCTGGTCCCGGCTGGGGTCGTGGTGACGTTGCCGCTGGTGGAGCGTGCGGCTCGGGTGTTCGGGCTCGGGTTGCGTAGGGTCGAGGTCGAGGACGGCGTCCGTGATGCGGACATGTCGGCGCTGGTCGTGCAGTTGGAGCGTGCGGCGCGGGCGGTGCGGGCGCAGTCGAACGGCCACGAGCCCGCGGTGGAGCGTCCGGCCGACCGGGTGTGCCGGGTGTGCGGGGTGCGTCCGGCGGCGCGGCAGCGGACGATCTGCCGGTCGCGGGCGTGCGAGCAGGCCGGCTACCAGCACGGCGACGACCAGGCCACCGACGTCGAGCCTTCCGGAGTGGTGACGCTGGAGGATCTGCGGCGGGTGAACGCCCGGCTAGGCGTCGGCTGACGCGTTCTCTGACGCGGTGGCTGACGCGGCTGCCGCGGCCGAGATGCTGTGGCTCCACTGGGATCTCCTGGTGCGTCCGACCGGTCGGCTCATTCTCCTGACTGCCGGTCGGACGCACCGGGGTTCTTCGCTTTGGAGGTGCCGATGTCGAGCCACTGGCTGAATCAGTTGGAGGACATGGCCGCCTGGCTGAACGAGCACGGCGACCGTGCCGGGCCGGGCTGGCGTGCCGCGCTGGGCACGTTGATGGACGAGCACCACGCTGTGGCGCGTGGCCTGGTCTCCGAGGAGCGCAGCCGGGCCGCGATGCGTGCGTTTGTCGGGGCGGCAAGATGATCGAGAAGGTTGTGGTCGAGCGTTCGCAGGGCCGGGAGCGGGACGTGTGCGCCGAGGTGTTGCGCCGGGCGATGCGCGCCGCCGGGATCCCTGAGTCGGAGGTCGAGCGCCGGCTGGTCGAGCGCGGGTTCGTCGAGCTGGCCGAGGGCCGCTAGGTGGCGCCTGAGGTTCGTGTCGACTGGTCGAAGGGCGAGGCGTCGTTCGACGGCTACGCCGCGGTGTACGACGTCTGGTACCGGGTGGGCGGCAAATGGGGCTGGGACGAGATGGTCGTGTCCGGCGCCGCGGCCGACAACGTCCGCGACGACGTGCGGCTGCTGGTGAACCACGAGGGCGTGCCGATGGCGCGCACGGCGGCCGGGACGATGACCCTGGAGTCCGACCGGACCGGCCTTCGGGCCCGTGCCCCGAAGCTCGATCTCCGCAACCCGACGGTGCAGGAGCTGGTGTCCGCCGCCGAGCGCGGCGACCTCGCGGAGATGTCGTTCGCGTTCCGGCCCGACCCGGACCGCGACACCTGGAACGGGGACTTCACCGAGCGGCGGATCGGCGGGTTCGAGGCGATCGTCGACGTGGCCGCGGTGAGCTTCCCGGCCAGCCCGTCGACGTCGTTCAAGGTCCGAGGCGCGGCGATGTCGCTGTCGTTGGCGCGGATGCTGGCCGACGACCTGGATCTCGACGACGTCGACGGGCGGGCGCGGGTGGCCGCGTCGCTGTCGCGCATGAAGGTGCTCGTTCCGATGAACGCTGTCGAGGCCCGGGTACGGCGGGTGACCGCATGAGGCTTGCCGATGTCCTGCGGCAGCGCCGCGACGCTGCTGTCCGGCACGCCGAGGAGACCGTCGCCGGCTGGGACGACCACCGCTCCGGGTCCACGGCGGCGCAGATGGAGCTGGAACGCCGATTGGGTGACGCCGACCTGTACGGCCGGTTCCTGGCCGGCCTCGGCCGCGAGATCCGTGCCGCTGGCGGCCCGTACGGGTCCGGTGAGCACAGCTTCTACCGCGACGTGTGGGCGATGCGGGTGGCGCCGGACGAGCGGGCCCGTGCCCGGCTCGCCGAGCACCGGGGACGGGTGGCGCAGGTGGTGGGTGTGGAGCACCGCGCCGCCGCCAGCTCGGCGTTCGGTGGGCTGGTACCACCCGGGTTCCTGTCCGACGCGGCCGGGACCCTGCCACGGCCGGGGCGTCCGCTGCTCGACGCCCTGCTGGCCGACGGGGCCGGGGTGCCGTTGCCGCCGACGGGGGTGACGTTGACCGTCCCGGTCGCCGCCACCGGGTTCGGTGGCCGGTCCCAGACCGCGGAGAACGCCGCGGCCACCGCCGACGATCTCACTTTCGTCGACCGGGAGGTCCCGGTCGTGACCATCGTCGGCCGGGCGAACATCGCCCGCCAGGCGCTCGAGCGTGGCGGTCCCGGCTTGGACGCGATGCTGTCCGCCGACCTGGCAGCGGCGATCGACGCCGAGCAGGAGCGCCATCTCGTCGCCGGCAGCGGGGCCGGCGGCGAGATGCACGGCATCCTGTCGACCACGGACGCCGGGTTCGTGTCCTGCACCGCGACCACCGGCAACGGCCAGGCCGGCTGCGTCCTCCAGGCGGCCCGGTTGGGCGGCGAGGAGCGCCGCACACCCACCCGGATCATCGCCGCGACCCCGACCCGGATCCTGCACTGGGTCAACGACGCCAACGGCGACCACCCGAACGCGGTGCTGCGGGAGTCCGACGCCGACCGGTTCCAGTTGGTGCGGTCCTTCGGGATACCGACCACGTTGGGCGCTGGCACCGACGAGGACCGGGTCGTCACGCTGAACGGCCGCGACGTCGCCTACGCCGAAGAGCCCGTCGTCAGGCTGCGGGGCCTCACCGACGTCGGCGACGGCACCATCGCTGTGATCGGCTACCGGTACGCCGCGATGGCGGTCCGGTTCCCGACCCACCTCCAGACCGTGTCCGGGTCCGGTCTGTCGACACCGGCGGCGTTCACGTGACCCGCGGCTGCAAGCTCTGCGGCCAGCCCGCCGGCGGCCGCGACGTGGTGGCCGAACCGCACCTC
Source organism: Acidimicrobiales bacterium (assembly GCA_050744905.1). Classification (GTDB taxonomy): domain Bacteria; phylum Actinomycetota; class Acidimicrobiia; order Acidimicrobiales; genus DATLFN01. The sequence continues at coordinate 4,558 of JBOGHR010000074.1, read as the reverse complement.
GGCTGGATCGACGACCGTGGCCGGTTCGTGGAGTCGTGGTCGCACCGCGACTGCGTCGCGAAGCGGGCCGCCGGCCAGCTGCCGGCCACGGTCAACCGGGGGTAGGCCGCCGTGGCAACCCGGACCCGCAAGCTCGATATCGAGATAGGCAGCGAGGCCAAGGGCGTCGGCAGGGGCCGAGCTTGTCGACTTCCCTCGCCGCCTTGCCGAACCCGGCCTGACCGGCGATACGGAGGCGTTCAACGAGGCGCCGGTGATGGCCACCTCTGACCGCACACGCGACCGGAGCTGACCCTTTGCCTTTCGTCGATCTCGCGCTCGTCCAGTCGACGAATCCGGACGACATCCTGACCGCGGCGTGGTGCGACCAGGTCAGGGATAACAAAGGAGCACCTTGTCGGCGGCAAGCCGCAGTGCTCTATCAGCAACAGCGCCGCCGTGTCGGTGCCCGACTCGACTGACACGATCCTCGATGCCGATTCCGAGGACTTCGACAGCGACGCGATGCACTCCCTGGTGTCGCTGACGTCGAGGATCACGTTCCAGACCGAAGGCGTCTACCTCCTGCACTATCAGGTGGAGTTCGCCGCGAACGCGACCGGGTTCCGGCAGGCGGGGATACGGGTCAACGGGTCGATCATCGCCGTCGCCAGCATCGACCGGAACGTCGCAGCCAAGCTGCTCGAGGACCCCGAACTAGCCCACGACGTCTGGCGGCTACTTCGGAATGAGTTGTACAACGCCAAGACCGGAAAGCGCAGGTCGGCGGGTACGAACGGCGCAGATCTGCGCGCAGTCGGGGCGGCTCATAGGTGGCAGCTCCGGTGGCCTCGGACCCCCGCGTCAAGCCCGCGGCCCGGCGGGGCTACGCGAGGTCGTCGAACTCGCCGGCCTTCGCCCCGGCGAGGAACGCGGCCAGCTCGGTGCGGGTGAAGGCGAGCACCGGGCCGGTCGGGTCTTTGGAGTCGCGGACGGCGACGGTGGCGCCGAGGTCGGCCAGCTCGACACAGTCGCCGTTCTGGCCGGAGTAGCTGGACTTGCGCCAGCGGAGGGTGGTGGTCATAGGTACCTCTCTCGGGCGGCAGTGATCATGTCGAGGGATTCGTCGTCGTCGAGGGCGTGCTCGCGCAGGTGGTCGATCAACACCATGTGGACCTCGACGGCGTGGGCGGATTCGAGGTAGCGGTGACCGGTGCGGTCCTCGACCATCGCCATCTGCGGCGCTGCGCCGCCGTTCGATGCGAGCACGGTGCAGGCACCGAACGCAGCGGCGTGCACCCCGGCGGCGAGGGGCAGCACCTGCACGGTCACGTTGGGTTGCCGCGCCTGGACGGCCAGGTGGTCGAGTTGTGCGGCCATCGTCGTTGGGCCGCCGGTCACCCGGTGCAGGACGCTCTCGTCGAGCACGACGGCCAGCTCGAGCGGCTCGGGCTCGCGGTCCAGGACTCCCTGCCGCGAGAGACGGAGGTCGACCTTCTGGGCCACGGCGTCGTCGCTTACCGGTGATGGGCCGATCGACTCGACCGCGGCGGCGTACTCCCGGGTCTGTAGGAGGGCGTGGACGGTGAGCGGCTGCCACGTCCAGATGTGCGACGCCCCCTGTTCCAGGCTGGCGTACAGGGTGAGCCAGGCGGGGACTGCGTGCCCGTTCGGTGACACCTGGCCGTTGACGTCCAAGAGGACGTCCAGCTCGGGTAGGGACACGCCGAGCCGCTCTGCGAGCGGGCGCCGGTACCGGGCCTGCGGCGTGCTCGACCCTTGTTCCCAGTGGGCGACTGACGCCACCGACACGCCGAGGTCGTGCGCGAGTGCCTCCTGTGTCCAGCCCTGCGCCTTGCGGCGGGCAGCGAGCCGGTCTCTCCGCGCCACGACCTCAGGGTACTAGTAGCCCACCAGTAAAAGCACGGCGGATTGTCTGGATGCCGTGCACGGCGGGGCGCACGCTGGACACCATGGGTGAGCGCACCGTCCTGGGCGAGGTCGCAGCGGCCTACAGCGAGCAGCGGGGCCGCGCGTTCAGCGCCTCGACGCTGCGGCTCCGATGGCAGGAACGCCGCTTGCAACGGACCTGTGGGCTCCACTCCCAGACCGGTCTCGCCCGCCTCAAGGCGGTACGCGACGAGCTGCGCGACCGGCGCGACTGGGCCGCACGGTGACCGGCGACGACGTCACCGTCTACCCGACGGGCGTCGGGGCCAGGATCGGGGACCAGCTCGCCGGCTGGCTGACCGCCGACATGGTCGCCCTGTGCGACCTGGTCGACGTCACCGAGCCCGACGTGTTCGCCCGCCCCGACGTCGCCCCTGTGGCCCGCAAGCTGATCGAAGCGCTCCAGGCCGCCCTGGACGCCGACGGCGACCAGGTCGCTCGTGCCGGCCCCGGGTGACCCGCGTCGCCTCCGGGGCCGGCCGAGCACGAGACCGGAACGCCGGAGGCCGCAGGGCGGTGACCTACGCGAGGTCAGGTGGGCCAGTAGGTGACGTCGCTGACGCTGCCGTCCGCCGGCTCCCATGTCGGGTCGACGATCTGTCCATCGGCCCTGGTGCACCAGGAGTGATCGATCTCGCAGTCGACGCCGCTGGCGACGAACGTGAGCTTGCCGCTGACGGGGCGCAACTCGGGGTAGATCTCGGCCAGGAACCGGGCCGACAGATGGCACGTCCCACCCGGCATCCTCGGGTAGTCGACGACGGAGCGGTCCTCGTCGAGCGCGATGTCGCCAGGCCGTAGCCCGAGTTCCGTCACGCGGGAGAGGAAGGCGTCCACGCGGGCGTCGCTCACAGCCCGGCCTTTCGCATCGCCCGCCGCAGCACGCGGTGAGCCCGCCTACGCACCACCAGCTTCCCGAGCGCGGCCGGGCCGCGTGCCGCGGCCCGCACCGTCGATCGGATCCGCAACAGCCGGTACAGCGCCCGAATATCAGAAATTCCGGATTCGGAATCTTTGATATCTCCGGAGGCCCGATACACCTCCAAGGTCCCGCTGCACCGCAGGTCGGTGCGCCGCCTCACGCCCCACTCCGCTCCGCCGCCCGGTGACCCAATCGGTGCCGGACCATGTCGTCGTGCCCGTCGCCGATGTAGTCGCACCCCGGCACGCGGCACACGTGGTAGAGCCAGTCGTGCACCTTCGCTGGGAGGTCGCCGCCGATCGCCCGGGCGATGTCGCACACGGCGAGCTGTAGCTCGACGATCGCTGCGTCCTTGTAGCTGGTGGGGCCGGGGCCGCCCATCGCCCCGCCCATCACTCGGCCGCTTCCGGCCGGGCTCCCCGGGCAATTCTCATCAGCGCGTAGATTTGGGCATCTACGGCCGCTGGGTGCCCGACGAGTGGATCGACAAGGTCCACAACTCGATGCTCGCCAGCCCGCAGTGGGAGTACCTGCTCCTCACGAAGTTCCCGTCCCGGTACAACAAGGTCGAGCTGCCACCAAGAGCATGGGTGTGCCCGCCGCCTGACGGCCAGCTTGCCGAGCGCCTTCGGTCCCCGGGCGGCCGCCCTGACGGTGGACCGGATCCGCAGCAGCCGGTACAGCGCCCGGATCACGGCTTCACCGTCCGCAAATGCCGGCGGCCCTGCGCCCGGGCGATGATCGCCTCCGCGGTGTTGGCCGCCTCGACCCGGCGCTCGATCATGCGGTCGACGACACCGAGGTCGTGGACCCGCTGCTCGAGCTGGGCGACCCGCTCGGCCAGCTCGGCGCAGTCCGGGCAGCTCACTGGTCGTCCTTCTGGTGCTCGTCGCCGACCAGGCCCTCGTTCGTCAACGTGAGCACGACGCGGCCGAACCGGTCGACGTCGCCGGCGATGACGTGGAACACCATGCGCGGCGTCTCGTGGTGGCCTTCGGGGCCGTGCACGACGACGGGGTCACCGATGTTGCAGCCGTTGTCGACCGCGGTCGCGAGGAACGCCGCGAGCCGCTGCGGGGTGAGTGCCCGCTCGAACATCCACTGGTGCTCGACCTGGGCCAGCTCGGCGCGGCACCGATCGAACAGCTCGACGAGCGGAGTGGTCGGCTGCTCGATGCCGTCCAGTTCGTCGCGCAGCATCGTGATGCGGTCAGCGACCGCGACCACGTCGGTCTTCTTGTCGGGGCCGGTGCTCACTGGCGCGCCTCGCGTGCCCGGCCGATCGCGGCGAGCTTGTCTGTGGCGGCGGTGACGATGTCGACCAGCAGGCCGAGCTCGCCGAGCAGCACGACCAGGGCGTGATCGTCACCGAGGTCGAGCGAGACGAGATCTCCGCCGTCCAGGTCGTGGGCGGCCACCTGGTGGGGTGTCGCGTGCAGCGTCACCTTGACCGCCGCCGCCCGGTCCGGCCAGTCGGCGGCGCGTAGGTTCGGGTGTGGCATCCGGTTACCTCCGGGTGTCGAGGCCCCGGGCAGTTGCACATGCTGCGCCGGGGCCGCTTCGGTTTGGGGGCACCCGTTGCTGACCCGGTTGCTGTCCTGGGTCTGGGAAGCAGAAGAGCCGGCCCTGGCGGACCGGCTCTGACCTGCGTTTCCCTTGGTCGGGCCGGCGAGACTCGAACTCGCGACCCCTTGACCCCCAGTCAAG
>JBOGHR010000073.1:0-3158 GCA_050744905.1 Acidimicrobiales bacterium | reverse complement strand
CTAATCGAAGCAGACCGGCGTCGCCTCTTCCGAGCAGGTAGTTCATTCGCAGGCCCTCAGCTCAGGCCGGCGGGTTGACGTACACCGTCACCGTGTCGCCGGTGTTGGCCCCCGTGGCGGCGCCCGGGGACTGCTTCCACGCCAGGGCCCGGCGACCGGCCGAGCCGGCGCTGGGCGGCTCGGCCTGCGTCACCACCCGCACCACCAGCCCGGCCCCCTCCACCCGCTGGCGGGCCTGGTCGGCGGGCAGGCCCAGCACGTCGGGGACGGTGGCGGTCGGCGGGCCGGTGCTGACCTGGAGCGTCACCGGCGAGGCGGCGGGCGCCAGCAGCCCGCTGTCGGGCGTGGCGCCCACCACGTAGCCGGGCGGGTAGTCGGCGCTCGGCACCGCGGCGCGCACCCCCAGGAAGCCGTCCCGCCCGAGGACGTCCTCGGCCTGCTCGACCGGCAGGCCGAGGAGGGGGGGCACCACCCGCAGCACGGGCTCGCCGTCGTCGGCGGCCGGGGCGGGAGGTGGCGGGAAGTCGCTGATGGGCACGTCGGCCAGGGCGGCCGAGGTGTACAGGCTCCAGATCTCGGCCGGCCACGACCCGCCGGTGACGACGATGCGGGTTGCGGGCGGCACCATGGAGCGCTGGCGGTCGGGGAAGCCGACCCACACGGCGGTGGCCAGCTCTGGGGTGAAGCCGACGAACCAGGCGTCCCGCCACTCCTGGCCGGTGCCGGTCTTGCCCGCCGCCGGGCGGCCGATGCGGGCCGCCACCCCGGTCCCCCGCTCCACCACCTGGCGCAGGACGTCGACCTCGGCGTCCACGTTGGCCTGGTCCAGCACCCGCTTCTGGAAGTGCTGGTGCTGGTAGAGGACCCGCCCGTCGGGGCCCGCCACCCGGGTCACGAACGCCGGCGGCACGGCCAGGCCCCGGTTGGCCAGGGTCCCGTAGGCCGACGCCATCTCCAGGGGGGTGACGTCGTTGGTCCCGAGCACGGCCGACGGGTAGGGCTGGAGGGGCGACGTGACCCCCATGCGGGCGGCGGTGGCGACGGCGTCGGCCGGCCCCACGTCCAGGATGAGCTGGGCGTAGACGGTGTTGACGGAGCGGATGGTGGCGTCGAGGAGGGTCATGCGCCCCCCGCCCTGGCCCTCGTAGTTGGACACCGTCCACGGCTGGCGGGGGAGCGCGATCGTCATCGTCCCCGGGGCGTCGTAGAACTTGGTGATGGGGACCTTCTGCTCGAGGGCGGCGGCCAGCACGAAGGGCTTGAACGCCGAGCCGGCCGGGCGGCTCCCCTGGGTGGCCAGGTCGAACTTGGCCTCCGGCGCCGTCCCGAAGAAGTCCCGACCCCCGACCAGGGCCCGGACGAAGCCGGTGCCGGGCTCGATCGACGCCACGGCGGCGGCCGGGTCGGCCTCGGGCTGGGACAGCACCTTGGCCACCGCCGCCTCGGCGGCCTCCTGGCGGCGCCGGTCCAGGGTGGTGGTGATGCGCAGGCCGCCTCGGAACAGCAGGTCGCGACGGGCCTCGGCGGTGGGCCCGAAGCGGGCGTCGTCGAGGACGAAGCGCTTGACCCGCTCCACGAAGTGGGGCGCCGGGTAGCGCTCGGCGGCCGGGGTGGCCGGGATCAGGGGCTCGGCGTCGGCCGCCGCCGCCTCCTCCGCCGAGACCCGGCCCAGCTCGACCATCTTGTCGAGCACCACCCGGCGGCGCCCGGCGGCCCGCTGCGGCTCGACGTAGGGGTTGGTCCGGTTGGGGGCCCGGATGAGCCCCGCCAGCAGGGCGGCCTGGCCCAGGGACAGGCGGTGGACGGCGATCCCGAAGTACTCCTTGGCCGCCGCCTGCACCCCGTAGGCGCCGTTGCCGAAGTAGATGGTGTTGAGGTACAGCTCCAGGATCCGCTCCTTGGTGTAGCGGCGCTCCAGCTGGTAGGCGAGCGACACCTCCTGGAGCTTGCGGCGCAGCGTCCGCTCGGTGCCGACCAGCTCGTTCTTGACGTACTGCTGGGTGATGGTCGAGCCGCCCTCGACCACCTCGCCCTCGGTGGCGTTGGTGTAGACGGCCCGCAGCACCGACCGCGTGTCCACGCCCTTGTGCTCCCAGAAGCGCTCGTCCTCGATGGCGACGACCGCGTCCCGCAGGGCGGCCGGCACCCGGCTGAGCGGCACCGTCTCCCGGTTCTCCTCGCCGTGGAGGGCGGTGAGCACGGAGCCGTCGGCGGCCAGGATCTGCGAGGACTCGGCCAGGGGTGGGCCCGAGGCCGACTCGAGGGGCGGCGCCGTCCAGCTGCAGGCCCCGCTGACCAGGACCGACAGGGCGAGGAATAGCGTGGTGGGGCGCAACGTCGCCATTGTTCCTCACCTACGATCGGCACCGCCGGCACCCGGATGGAGCAGGTTGACAGGTGCGGCGCCTGTGCTACAGTGAAAAGCCGCCCAGGGTGCCGCTTGGTGCCCCGGGCGATCGCAGGACCCGAGTGTCGGGGTAGTACGCCGGATCCCGGCGTGGCCCCCGGCCCCCAGCGGAACTCCGCACCTCCGCCACCCCCCGGGTGGCGCGTGCGCCCCGCACGCGTGCTCCTTGAAAACGGAACAGAGGAAAGCCAAAAGCCAGTGCGGGCGGCCACGCGAGTGGCCGCAACGTCAATGCACTGACGACGGACAACACAACGTCTGGTGCCAGTCGGCCGACGAGCTCGGAAGCTCCGAGGCCGGCTCTCCGGATCGAAGGGGAGCTCGCTCTCCGAGGTCTCGATGGAGAGTTTGATCCTGGCTCAGGACGAACGCTGGCGGCGTGCTTAACACATGCAAGTCGAGCGGGGCCCAACCGGTGGCAACACCGGGGACGGCCTAGCGGCGAACGGGTGAGTAACACGTGAGCAACCTGCCCCGAAGTCTGGGATAACACCGGGAAACCGGTGCTAATACCGGATGCCCTCACCGGGCCACCTGGTCTGGTGAGGAAAGATTCATCGCTTCGGGAGGGGCTCGCGGCCTATCAGCTTGTTGGTGGGGTAACGGCCCACCAAGGCTTCGACGGGTAGCTGGTCTGAGAGGACGACCAGCCACACTGGGACTGAGACACGGCCCAGACTCCTACGGGAGGCAGCAGTGGGGAATCTTGCGCAATGGGCGAAAGCCTGACGCAGCAACGCCGCGTGGGGGA
>JBOGHR010000072.1:0-3279 GCA_050744905.1 Acidimicrobiales bacterium | reverse complement strand
CGTCCCGCCCGTCGAGGTCACCGTGCCCAGCGTGGCGCCGCCCGCCCCGGGCCCGCCCACCGCCGCCCCGCCGGCCACGCCCCGCCCGCCCGGGACCGGCGCGTACCTGGGCCTCGGCACCTGGGTGGACGTGTACGACTGGAGCGTCACCTTCTCCCGCAACGGGCCGCCGGCCGTCTCGCCGGCCGACGTGGACCGCATGGTGGAGGCCGGCGTCCAGACCCTCTACATCCAGGCGTCGAAGCACGACGCCCCCACCGACGTGCTCGAGCCCGAGCTGCTCCAGGCCCACATCGACCGGGCCAACCGGCGGGGCCTCGAGGTCGTGGTGTGGTACCTGCCGACCCTGGTGGACGTGGGGCGCGACCTTCGGCGCCTCGAGGCCATCGCCGCCCTGCGCGGCATCGACGGGATCGCCGTCGACATCGAGGCCCGCAACGTGGCCGACGTGAACGTGCGCAACGACCGGCTGGTGGAGCTCAGCGCCGCCCTGCGCCGGGCCCTGCCGGGCCGCACCATCGGCGGCATCGTGCTGCCCCCGGTGGTGCTCGAGGTGGTCAACCCCGGCTTCTGGCCGGCGTTCCCCTACCGGGACATCGCCCCCTACTACGACGTGTGGATGACCATGGGGTACTGGACCAACCGCAAGGCCAGCTCCGGCTACCGCGACGCCTACCGCTACACCAAGGAGAACGTCGACCGGCTGCGCAACAACCTGGGCCAGCCCGACGCGCCCGTCCACCCCATCGGCGGCATCGGCCACTCCATGAGCGCGGCCGACGTGGAGGGGTACAAGCGGGCCGTCACCGACGTGCGGGGCATCGGCGGAAGCATCTACGACTGGGACACGACCGACCCGGCCCGGTGGGCCAGCCTGCGGTCGATGCGCCTCAACTGAGCGTCCGGCGCACCGCCGGGTGGGGCAGCGGCGTGCCCGGCCCGGCCGCCCGGGCGTCGAGGTAGGCGGCCAGACGGGCGTAGACGCCGGCGCCCACCAGCTCGGCCAGCTCGTCGCCCATCTCCCGGTAGACCGGCCCCGAGCCGACGAACGCCTCGGGCGCCTCGGTGCACCACCAGTGGAACTCGGCGCCGCCGGTGCCCCAGTTGCGCCGGTCCCACTGGCTCACCCTCGAGGTGACGTGGCCGTCGTCGGCCACCGTGTCCTCCCGCCGCAGCGGGAGCTGCCAGCACACGTCGGGCTTGAGCTCGAGCGGCCGCCGGCCCCCGTCCACGGCCGCCACGTGGAGGGCGCAGCCCGGCCCCCGAGCGAACCCGGGCCGGTTGAGGAAGATGCAGGCGCCGTCGACCAGGCGGGTGGCGACCTCCCCGGACCGGTTGGCCTTCACCACCCCCCGCCGCCGCCCCTGGGCGCGGTGCTGCCACTGGTCGGCGGTGAGGGTGGCGGCCGCCGCCCGGACCCGGGCCACGTCCTCCTCGCCGGTGAAGTGGGCGCCGTACGAGCAGCAACCCTGGACCAGCTCGGGGGCCGGCCCGGTGAGGACGCCCTGGCAGCCCCGCCCGAAGATGCAGGTCCAGGGGCTGAGCAGGAAGGTGGCGTCGAAGACCCAGGTGCGGTCCTCGTCGGGGTCCTCGAAGCTCACCCACTCGTGGGCGTCGTCGGGGACGGCGGGCGGCGGCGCCTCCCGGCGGTCAGCCACGGTCGGGGGCCAGGGCGGCCAGCTCCCGCCACAGCTCGCCGGCGGCCAGCAGCCCCTTCCAGAACTGGTCGAGCACCAGGCGCTCGTCGGGGGCGTGGAAGCCGTCGTCGGGCAGGCCCACGCCCAGGTACAGCACCGGCGCGCCGAGGACGCGCCCCAGCGCCTCCTCGGGGCCGCTGCCCCCCTCCCGGGTGAGCAGGGGCGCCTTGCCCCACACCCGCTCGATGGCACGCGACAGGGCGCCGACGGCGGGGTGGTCGGCGGGGGTGAGGGCGGGGGCGACGGCGCCCAGGGGGGCGACGGCCACCTCCACGCCGTCGGGCACCCGGGCGGCCAGCCAGTCGGTGAAGGCCCGGCCGACCTTGGCGGGGTCCTGGTCGGCGACCAGCCGGAAGGTGACCTTGGCGTTGCCGTGGGCGGGGACGACGGTCTTGATGCCGTCGCCGCCGTAGCCGCAGGTGAGCCCCACCACCTCGCAGGTGGGGCGGGTCCACACCCGCTCCAGCGTCGAGCGCCCGGCCTCGCCGGCCAGGGCCCGAACGCCGGCCTTGGCCCTCCAGTCCTCGGGGTCGAAGGGCAGCAGGCGCAGCGACGCCTCCTCGGCCTCCGTCAGCGGCCGCACGTCGTCGTAGAAGCCGGGCAGGGCCACCCGCCCGTCGGCGTCGTGCAGGCCGGCCACCAGGCGGGCCAGCAGGTGGGCGGGGTTGGGGACCGAGCCGCCGAACACGCCGGAGTGGAGGTCGACGGTGCCGGTCCGCACGGTGACGTCGAAGGCCACCAGGCCCCGCATGCCCATGCACATGGAGGGAACGTCGGGCGCCCACATGGTGGTGTCCGACACCACCACCGCGTCGCACGCCAGCCGCTCCCGCTCCGCCACCAGCAGCTGCTCGAAGTGGGGGCTGCCGACCTCCTCCTCGCCCTCGACGAGGAACTTGACGTTGACCGGCAGCCGACCGTGGCCGGCCAGCAGGCCCCGCACCGCCTCGATCTGGTAGAGGACCTGGCCCTTGTCGTCCACCGCGCCCCGCGCCCGCAGCTGCCCGTCCACCGTCACCGGCTCGAACGGCGGGGTGCTCCAGGCGTCGAGGGGCTCGACGGGCTGGACGTCGTGGTGGCCGTAGACGACGGCCGTCGGGGCGTCGGGGCCGGCGTGGAGCCAGTCGCCGTACACCGACGGGGCGCCCGCCGTCTCCAGCACCTCCACGTGCTCGAGGCCGGATTCGGCCAGGAGCCGGGCGGCCAGCTCGGCCGACCGGCGCACGTCGCCCGCCCGCTCGGGGTGGGCGGAGATCGACGGGATGCGCAGCCACTCGACCAGGGTGGCGAGGATGCGGTCGGCCTCGGCGGCCACGTAGCCGGCCAGGGCCAGGTCGTCGGGCGCCATCGCCCGGGAGGCTACCGCCGGGCGCGACACTGGTCGGCCATGGACGCCTCCGTCGAGGACCTGCGCGACCGCCTCTCGGGGATCGCCGAGGAGCTGGCCGACCTGGCCCTGGAGCGCCTGCGGACGGCGGTGGCCGACGGGGGCGAGGGGCGGGCGGCGGCCGGCGAGGAGCGGCGGCTGACCCGGGCCCGGCGGGCGGTGGAGAAGGCGGTGGCCGTCCTGTCGGAGCCCGAC
>JBOGHR010000071.1:0-3087 GCA_050744905.1 Acidimicrobiales bacterium | reverse complement strand
GGCCCGGGCCGAGCTGGCCGCGTGCGCGGCCGGGGTGTGGCTGTCGCGGGGCGGCGTGGCGCCGCTGGCGGAGATCCTCCCCGCCGCCGTGTTCCACGCCTGGGCGGCGACCCTCACCCTCTGGCCCTCCGGGCGCCTTCCGGTCACGGAACCGTGCCCGGACGGGCACGTTGCCGCTACGGGAACGGGTGCCGAGCGGTGGGGGACGGCCGGGCGGGACGGCTCAGTCGAAATCGATGGCGCTGAACTCGCGGAGCTTGTCGAGGCGGTGCCGGGAGTCGATGCGCCGGACGGTGCCCGACTTGGAGCGCATCACCAGTGACTGGGTGGTGGCGCCCTTGGAGTCGTAGTGGACGCCCCGGAGCATCTCGCCGTCGGTGATCCCGGTGGCGGCGAAGAAGCAGTTGTCGCCCCGCACCAGGTCGTCGGTGCCGAGGACGGCGTCGAGGTCGTCGCCCGCCTCCAGGGCGGCCTGGCGCTGCTCGTCGTTCAGCGGGTTGAGCCTGCCCTGCAGCTCGCCGCCCATGCACTTGAGGGCGGCGGCCGAGATCACGCCCTCGGGCGTGCCGCCGATGCCCATGAGGATGTCGGCGCCGGCGTCGGGCCAGGCGGTGGAGATGGCGCCGGCCACGTCGCCGTCCTGGATGAGCCGGATGCGGGAGCCGGCCTCGCGGATCTCGGCGATGAGGTCGTCGTGGCGGGGGCGGGCCAGCACGACCACGGTGACGTCGCGCACCGACTTGCCCAGCGCCTTGGCCACCGCGTTGAGGTTGTCGGTGGGGGAGCGGGTGATGTCGATCGAGCCGGCGGCGTCGGGGCCGACGGCGATCTTGTTCATGTAGAAGCAGGCGCCGGGGTCGAACATGGCTCCCCGCTCGGCCACCGCGATCACCGACAGGGCGTTGCCCCGCCCGAGCGACGTGAGGGTGGTGCCCTCCACCGGGTCGACGGCGATGTCGGTCTGGGGGGGCGAGCCGTCGCCCACGTTCTCGCCGTTGTAGAGCATGGGCGCCTCGTCCTTCTCGCCCTCGCCGATGACGATCACCCCGTCCATCGACACGGTCTGGAGGACGACGCGCATGGCGTCCACCGCCGCGCCGTCGGCGCCGTTCTTGTCGCCCTTGCCGACCCAGCGGGCCGCCGCCAGGGCGGCCGCTTCGGTGACCCGCACCAGCTCCAGGGCCAGGTTGCGATCGGGGGCCTGCTTCTCCGCTGCGGACATGGCGCCGACCCTAGCCGGGAAGCCTTTCGGCCCTCCATTTCCATGCACACTGGAGGCGTGAGCGCACGCCGGGACTGGGAGGAGGCAGCCGCAGCCACGCCCGTGCGCGACGCCGACTTCGAGACCATCTCGGGCATCCCGCTGGAGCCGGTCTACGGCCCCCACGACGGGCCGTTCCCGGGGCAGTTCCCCTACACCCGCGGGCCCTACGCCACCATGTACCGCTCGAAGCTGTGGACGATGCGGATGTTCGCCGGCTTCGGCACCGCCGTCGAGACCAACGCCCGCTTCAAGCACATCCTCCGCCACGGCGGCGACGGGCTCTCCACCGCCTTCGACCTCCCCACCCTGATGGGCCGCGACTCCGACGACCCCCACTCCCTGGGCGAGGTGGGCAGGGCGGGCGTGGCCGTCGACACCCTGGCCGACATGGAGGACCTGTTCGCCGGGATCGACCTCGGCTCGGTCACCACGTCGATGACGATCAACTCGCCGGCCGCCGTCCTGCTCGCCATGTACGTGGCGGTGGCCGAGCAGGCCGGCGTCGAGCGGGCCCGGCTGGGCGGCACCATCCAGAACGACATCCTGAAGGAGTACCAGGCCCAGAAGGAGTACATCTTCCCGCCCCGGCCCAGCCTGCGCCTGGTGACCGACGTCATCCGCTTCGCCACCGCCGAGATGCCGCTGTGGCACCCCGTCTCCATCTCCGGGTACCACATCCGGGAGGCGGGCTCGACGGCCGCCCAGGAGCTGGCGTTCACCATCGCCAACGGCTTCGCCTACGTGGAGGCGGCCCTGGCCGCCGGCCTGGCCGTCGACGACTTCGCCCCCCGCCTCAGCTTCTTCTTCAACGCCCACATCGACTTCTTCGAGGAGATCGGCAAGTACCGGGCGGCCCGGCGGATCTGGGGGCGGTGGATGCGGGACCGCTACGGGGCCACGTCGGAGCGGTCCCTGCGCCTGCGGTTCCACACCCAGACGGCGGGCGTGTCCCTCACCGCCCAGCAGCCCGAGGTCAACGTGGCCCGGGTCGCCATCGAGGCCCTGGCCGGCGTGCTGGGCGGCACCCAGAGCCTGCACACCGACGCCTACGACGAGGCCCTGGCCCTGCCCACCGAGCGGGCCGCCCGCATCGCCCTGCGCACCCAGCAGGTCATCGCCCACGAGACCGGGGTGGCCCACGTGGCCGACCCCCTGGGCGGGTCGTGGATGGTGGAGGAGATCACCGACGAGCTGGAGCGGCGGGCCGAGGAGGTGTTCGCCCACCTCGAGCGCCTGGGCGGCGGGTCGATGCTCGACGGGGTGGTCGCCGGGGTGGAGACGGGCTGGTTCCAGGGCGAGATCGCCGACGCCGCCTATCGGTTCGAGAGGAAGGTGGCCGCCGGCCGCCGGGTGGTGGTGGGGGTGAACCGCTTCGCCGACCGGGGCGAGGCCGACGTCGTCCCCACCCTCCTCGTCGGCGCCGACGTCGAGGAGCGCCAGCGCAAGCGGCTGGCCGCCGTGCGGGCGGCGCGCGACCCGGCGGCGGTGGACGCCTCCCTCGACGCCGTGCGGGCCGATGCCGGCCGGCCCGACGTCAACCTGGTGCCCGCCATCCTCGACGCCGTGCGGGCCCGGGCCAGCGTGGGGGAGGTCGTGGACGCCCTGGCGACGGTGTTCGGGCGCTGGACCGAGGACCCCGTCATCTGACCCCGGCCCCTCCGTCCCGGGCGACGCCGGCGCCGCTTCCGGCCGAGGTGTGCGCCGGCGGGCGCTCCCTGGGCGATCCCCGGGTGTCGCCCGACGGCTCGGCGGTCGCCTTCGTGGCCCGCGACGCCGCCGGCGCCACCGGCTCGGCGCACCCCGACGTCACCCTCGCCACCGAC
>JBOGHR010000070.1:0-2298 GCA_050744905.1 Acidimicrobiales bacterium | reverse complement strand
CCCTGGTGGCCGCCCTGCACGGCGGCCAGGAGGGCGCTGACGGCGATCACCGTCTTGCCCGCGCCCACGTCGCCCTGGAGCAGCCGGTGCATCGGGTGGGGCCCGGCCAGGTCGGCGGCGACGTCGTCCCACGCCCGGCGCTGGGCGGCGGTGAGCTCGAAGGGCAGGGCGGAGTGGAAGCGGCGGACCAGCTCGCCGGCGAGCTGGTGACGGATGCCCTTGGCCGCCCGCTCCAGGGCCCGCTTGCGCAGCACCAGCGCCATCTGGAGCCGGAGCAGCTCGTCGAACGCCAGGCGGCGGCGGGCCGCCTGGGCGGCGCCCATGGACTCCGGGTCGTGGATGTGGGCGAACGCCCACGTGCGGCCCACCAGGCCCAGCTCCTCCCGCCACCGCTGCGGGAGGGGGTCGGCCAGCGGCCCCGCCCGCCGGAGGGCCTCGCCGATCCAGGCCGCGAGCTCCCAGGTGTTGAGGCCGGCCTTCTCCGACTGGGGGTAGATGGGGATGATGCGCCCCGTCCGGTCCCCGACCAGGTCGACCACCGGGCTCGTCATCTGGCGGCGGCCCTTGAACACCTCGAGCCGCCCGAAGAACACCGCCTGGGCCCCGGCGGGCAGCTGGCGGGCCCGCCACGGCTGGTTGAAGAACACGCAGTGCAGGTAGCCGCTGCCGTCGAACACGTCGACCTCCACCAGCGACCGGCCCTGGCGGGTACGGCGGGCCGTGACCCGCTTCACCGTGGCCAGCACCATGGCCTCCGAGCCCACCGCCAGCTCCCGGATGGACGCCTGCTGGGTGCGGTCGAGGTAGCGCCGCGGGTAGTGCATCACCAGGTCGAGGACGTGCTCGATGCCCACCTCGGCCAGGCTGGCCTCCCGCTTCTGCCCCACCCCCCGCAGCTCGCTCACCGGGATGGTCGCCAGCGCGCCGAGCCGGCGGGGGCTCACTCGATCGAGAAGAGGAACGGGTAGAGCGGCTGGCCCCCGTCGTGGATCTCGGCGGCGATGCCCGGCCGGTGCTGCTGGAGCCACTCGTGGACGCGGCGGGAGTCCTCGGGGGTGGCGTCCTGGCCCTCGAGCACGGTCACCAGCTCGTGGTCGGCGGCAAGGAGCTTGTCCAGCAGCCCGGTGGCCGCCTCCGCGGCCGTGCCCGCCACCACCTCGATCCCGGTGGCCGACAGCCCGAGCCACGACCCCTCGGCGATGGGCCCGGCGGCCGACGACGACGCCCGCACCGCCTGGGTCACCTCGCCCGACGTCACCGTCGCCGCCGACTCGGCCATCGCCTCGGCGTTGGCGCCGCCCGACCCACCGGCGTCGTAGGCCAGCAGCGCGGCCATGCCCTCGGCCACCGCCCGGGTGGGCACGACGTGGACGGCCTTGGCGGTCAGCTCGACCACCTGGCGGGCCACCGCGACGATGTTCGGGTTGTTGGGGAGGACGACGACCTCGTCGGCCGGCACCGCCTCCACCGCCTCCAGGATCTCGGCGGTGGACGGGTTCATCGACTGGCCGCCGGCCACCACGGCGGCGGCGCCCAGCGACCGGAAGATGCGCGCCACCCCGGAGCCGCTCGCCACCGCCACCACCGCGGTGGTGACCGGGGCCACCTCCGTGCCCGCCGGCTCGGCCGCCGTCCCCTCCCGCACCCACCGCTCCTCCTCGACCTGGGCGTCGAGGTCGGTGACGTGGATGCGCCGGGGCCGGCCGCCCACGTCCAGGGCGGCCTCGACGGCGCCGCCGATGTCGTCGGTGTGGATGTGGCAGTTCCACGTGCCCTCGCCACCCACGACGACGATGGAGTCGCCGAGGTCGCTCCACGCCCGCTTGAAGCCGGTGACGGCCGCGTCGTCGACCTCCAGGAGGTACATGACCTCGAAGCGGGGACCGGTACCGCCACCGCCCGCCTCCCCGCCCCCGGCGGCGAAGCGGAGGCCGGTGGCCACCGCCGCCGCCGGCGCCACCTCGGGCGCCTCGGGCAGCGGCTGGTCGGCGACCACGTGGAGGAGGGCGTCGAGGAGCAGGACGTACCCGGCGCCGCCGGCGTCGACCACGCCGGCCTCGGCGAGCACCGCCAGCAGCTCGGGCGTGCGCTCCAGCGCCTCGGCGGCGGCCACCCGGGCCAGCTGCAGCACGTCGGCGAGATCCTTCCCGGCGGTGGCGGCATCGCAGGCCCCCCGCGCCGAAGCGGCGGCCACGGTGAGGATCATGCCCTCCACCGGCCGCATCACCGCCCGGTAGGCGGCCTCGCTGGCCGACCGCAGCGCCTCGGCCACCTGCTCGGCGCCCACCGACTCCGCCT